>NZ_JBITXV010000002.1:0-205343 GCF_044544845.1 Streptomyces sp. NPDC053474 | reverse complement strand
TGCCCCACCGCTATCGCGGCGGGATGCTTCCCGCCCGCCCACCCGTTCCTGCCCCAGCGTCCCGGCCGGGCCCCGACCTGGCGGCTCGCGGGCCACCGTCCGCTCCTGCCTCGGTGCCCGGGGTGGACCCCCGGGTCTGTCGGCTGCGGGCCGTTGCCACCCTGCCCCACCGCTATCGCGGCGGGATGCTCCCCACCCACCCGTTCCTGCCCCAACGCCCCGGCCTGGCGGCTTGCAGTCCGTCCACCTCCCGCTGGTTCCTGTCCGGTGGCCGGGGGGGGGCTCACACCCGCCAACGTCCTGGCTGATCCACGCCGTAGCGGACAAATGGGGGCGGGTGGGCGGGGGTTCAAGCCCGTCCGGCGTTTGAGGACGAGGCCGGAGGCCGATGGAGGGCGGGTGGGTGGGGGAAGACCCGGGCTGGTAGGCCGGGGCTCGGCCAGGGTGCCGGGGCAGCAACGGGTGAGCCGTGGCTGTGGGGTGGGGAGGGAGAGGGGAGACCTGAGGGTGGGAGGGGAGAGGCCCGAGGTGAGGTTCCTCGGCTGGTGGTGAGGTTCTTCTCCGCAGGGTGCCACCCAACGGCTACGGTGAGCCTCGGAACGCGGGGCGGGGAACGCGCACGTCTGCTCGGGCGGAGGAGCCGATGGGCCAGCAAAACGCGGGCGGCGGGCAGGACGAGCCGAGCGCGGGCGGCAGCCAGAGCCGACAGGGCGCGGACAGCGGACAAGGTCGGCCCGGCGCCAGCCGTAGGCCAAGCCAACCGAGTGCCAGCGGCGGGCAAGGCGCGAGCAGCGGACAAGGCCAGCCGAGAGCCAGCCGCAGGCCCAGCGTCGGCGGCGGGCGAAGTGCGGGCGGAGGCCTCGGCGTTGGTGGCGGGCAGGATCAGCCGAGCGCGGACGGCAGGCCAAGCCAGCCGAGGGCCAGCGGCGGGCAAGGCGCGGACGGCGAGCCAAGCCAGCCCAGCGCCAGCGACCGGCCCAGCGCCAGCCGTGGGCCAAGCGTTGGTGGCGGGCAAGGCGCGGGCAGCGGGCAGGACCAGCCGAGCGCGGGCGGCGGCGAAGGCCCACGTGGCGGGCAGGACCAGCCGAGCTTCAGCCACGGGCCCAGCGTCGGCGGCGGGCAAAGTGCGCGCGAAGGCAACGGCGTTGGTGGCGGGCAAGAGGCGCGCAGCGGCCCCAGCACGCGTGGCGGGCAAAGCGTCCGCAGCGGGACCGGGGTTGGTGGTGGGCACGGCGTAGGCGGAGGCCAGGCGGCTGGCGGGGGCCAAGGTTCTGGCGGGGCCCCGGGTGCTCGTGGCGGCCAAGGTGCTGCCCGGGACACGGGTGTTGGCGGGGGCCAAGGCGCTGCTGGTGGCCTGGGTGTTGGCGCAGGCCAGGGTGTTGGCGGTGGCCCGGGTGTTGGCGGGGGCAAGGGTGTTGGCGGTGGCCTGGGTGCTGGCGATCGCCCGGGTGTTGGCGGGGGCCAAGGCGCTGCTGATGGCCCGGGTGCCGACGGTGGCCAGGGTGTTGGCGGTGGCCCGGGTGTTGGCAGTGGCCTGGGTGCTGGTGGAGGCCAAGGCGCTGGCGTTGGCCCGGGTGTTGGTGGGGGCCGGGGCGCTGGTGGGGGCCCGGGCGTAGGCGGAGGCCAAGGCGCCGGTGGGGCCCAAGGTGGCGGTGGGCAGCTGACGCGGTTGCGGTTGGATGCGTTGTTGGAGGAGCTCGCGGCGCGGATCGGGGCGGTGCGGGGGACGAGGGACCGGCTGCACAGCCTCCTGGAGGCGGTGCTCTCGGTGGGGCGGGAGCTGGACCTCGCCCAGGTGCTGAGACGCATCGTGGAGGCGGCCGTCGCCCTCGTCGACGCCGAGTACGGCGCGCTCGGCGTGATCGGACAGGGCCGGATGCTGGACGAGTTCCTGCCGGTGGGCATCAGCGACCGGCTGCGCGCCGAGATCGGCGACCTGCCCTCGGGGCACGGGCTGCTCGGGGAGCTGATCCGCAACCCGGAGCCGATGCGGCTCGCGGAGCTGTCCGAGCACCCGGCCTCCTCCGGGTTCCCCGCGCACCACCCGCCGATGCACTCCTTCCTCGGCGTACCGATCCGCGTACGGGACAAGGTGTTCGGCAACCTGTACCTGACGGAGAAGCACGGCGGTGCGGAGTTCGACGCCGAGGACGAGTCCGTGCTCTCGACGCTGGCCGTCGCGGCGGGCGTGGCGGTGGAGAACGCCCGCCTGTACGAGGAGGCCCGGCTGCGCGAGCGCTGGCTCCAGGCGAGCGCGGAGGTCACCAGCGCCCTGCTGTCGGGCGCGCCCCAGGCGCAGGTCCTGGAGTTGATGGCCGAGCGGGCCAGGGAGCTGACGTCGGCGGAGCTCGGGGTGATCGAACTGGTGGAGGGAGACGGCGAGTTGCGCGTCGTCATCGCCATCGGCGAGCACGCGCAGGCCCACCAGGGCGCCACCCTGCCGCGCCGGGGCACCTTCGCGGGCGCCGCCCTGGACGCGCAGGCCCTGGTGGCGGCGACCGACGTACGCAAGGACCCGAGGGTCACGTACAAGGCGGACCGCTGGGACGGCCTGGGCGCGGTGGTGGCCGTGCCGATGAGCACGCGGGACGACGTGCGGGGCGTCCTGCTGCTGGCCCGCAGGGCCGGGCGCCCCGGCTTCTCCGAGGCGGAGACCACGCCCCTGACGGGCTTCGCCGGGCAGGCCGCGCTGGCCCTGGAACTCGCCGACCGGCGGCGCGACGCCGAGCAGATGAGCCTCCTGGAGGACCGCGACCGGATCGCCCGGGACCTGCACGACCTGGCGATCCAGCGGCTGTTCGCGACGGGCATGACGCTGCAGAGCGTGCAGCGGTTCGTCGAGCACCCCGGCGCAGCGGAACGGCTGCGCCGGGCCGTCGACGACCTGGACGCCACCATCAAGATCATCCGTTCCACCATCTTCGGCCTGCGCGACCACGAGGCGCCCGGCGGCGCGGCGGGCCTGCGCGTGCGCGTGGTGCGGGCGATCGAGGACGCGGCCGGGGCGCTCGGCTTCACGCCCGCGCTGCGGATGGAGGGCCTGATCGACACGGACGTACCGCGTGAGGTCGCCGACGACGTGGTCGCCGTGCTGAACGAGGCGCTCGCCAACGTCGCGCGGCACGCGCGGGCGCACCGCGCCGAGGTCTCCCTCACGGTGCGCGCGGGCACGCTCGAACTCGCCGTCGTCGACGACGGCGTGGGCATCGCCGAGCCCGGCGAGCCCGCGCCCGAGCCACTGGACGCCGCGCACGGCGCGGGCCTGCGCAACCTCGCGGAGCGGGCCGGGCGCCTGGGCGGGGTGCTCGCCGTGCGGGCGGGGGAGCGCAGGGGCACCCGCCTTGAGTGGCAGGTACCGCTGCGGCGCGGCTCCTAGCGCCCCCTCGGGGCTACGCGTTCCCGGGCCGGGGCCGGGGTTCGCGTGGCGGCGGGGTCACCTGGGCCGCGAGGACCGCCGCCTGGACCCGGCGCTCCACGCCCAGCTTCGCCAGCATGCGGGAGATGTGGTTCTTGACCGTCTTCTCCGAGAGGTAGAGCCGCTCGCCGATCTGGCGGTTGGTGAGGCCCTCGCCCACGAGGGCGAGGATGCCGCGCTCCCGGTCGTTGAGGGCGGCGATGCGCGCGTCCTCGGGCGGCGGTTCGTCCTCGGGGCCGCGCAGGGACCGCATCAGGCGGGCCGTCGTCGCCGGGTCGAGCAGCGACTGTCCGGACGCGACGGTCCGTACGGCCGTGACGAGGTCGGAGCCCTTGATCTGCTTCAGTACGTACCCGGCCGCGCCCGCCATGATCGCGTCGAGCAGCGCGTCCTCGTCGTCGAACGACGTGAGCATCAGACAGGCCAGCTCCGGCATCAGGGAGCGCAGTTCGCGGCAGACCGTGATGCCGTCGCCGTCCGGGAGCCGGACGTCGAGCACCGCCACGTCGGGGCGGAGCGCGGGCCCGCGCACCAGCGCCTGCGCGCCGGTCCCGGCGTCGCCGACCACCTCGATGTCGGGTTCGCCCTCCAGGAGGTCGCGCAGCCCCCTGCGGACGACCTCGTGGTCGTCCAGGAGGAAGACCCGGATGGGGGCCTTCGGCTCCGCGGGCGGTCGCTCCGCCGCGGCGGGTGTGTTCATCACTGCCCCCTGCGTTCGCCGCGTTCGCCGCGACCTCTCCGTGGTGTGGCCCTTACGAGGGTGACGGTAAGGGCTTACTCCTGCCAGGGGCCGAACGGTCCACCACCGCGGCGACAGGGGTACCGACCGGCCCCGGGCGAGGGCCGGTCGGCCCTCGCCATACCCCTACCCCGCAGGGCATCTTGGTGCCTGGGCAGCCCATGAACCAGGTCCCGGCGCCCGAGGCGGCGACGCCGTTCCGGGACCGTCACCAGGTGCGGCACGGCTGAGGACGTGGCCAGCAAGCACCGCACCCCGCCTGCGCGGCCGCAGGGGAGCGGCCGCGCAGGCGCATGGCGCGCGGCTGTGCGGCCGCGCGGGCGCCCGGCCCCCGTGCGCGCCCCCGCCGCCTGATAGCTTCCCGGAAAGGCAAAGGGAGGCACAGGGCATGTCGTCGGATCCCCTCCAGGAGCACAACTTCGTCTCCCTCATGGGCATCGTCCTCATCGCCCTGATCGCCGTCACGGCGCTCACGACGTACGCCTGGGTGTGCGTGGTCCGGCGCGCTCCCACCCTGTCGGGGGGCCTGCGCGCGGGTGCCTCCCTGTGCGCCGCCGGTGCCGCCGGGGTCTACGCCTGGGGCGCCGTCCAGCTGCTGCGCTTCGACATCACCGAGCACCAGCAGGCGTGTCAGCGGGCTGTGGGGGCGGGGCGTGCCGCTCGGCTCGACGGGTACGAGGCCACGTACTTTCCGCTGCGCTTCGGGTGCCATGTCGCCGGGGACGGCACCTTCACCGCCGGGGTGCCCGGCTGGCTGAACCCCGCCGCCCTCGGCCTCGCCCTCGCCACGGCCGCCCTCGCCACCGCCGCGGCCGCGACCTCCCCCGCCTACCGCGCCTTCCGGGCCCGCCGCGCCTTGGGCGGAGCCCACGCCTGACCCTGCCCGCTTCCTGGGGGCTCCCCCCCAGACCCCCGCTCCTCAAACGCCGGAGGGGCTATTCATAGCCCGTCCGGCGTTTGAGGACGAGGCGCGGAGCGCCGAAAAGCGGGGGCACGGGGGCGGAGCCCCCGGATCGGGGCTGGGGCAGGCCCCAGTAGAGTGCGCCTCCGTTGCCCCCGAGCCCCGAGGTACCGCGCAGTGACCCGCCCCGCCCCCGCCCCACCCGCCCCCGTCACCGTCGTGGGGCTCGGCGCCGACGGCTGGGACGGCGTCCCGGAGGCGGCCAGGGACGAACTCCGCGCGGCCGACGTGCTGATCGGCGGCCCCCGCCAGCTCGCATTGCTGCCCCCGGAGTGCCGGGGGGAGCGGATCCCCTGGCCCTCGCCGCTGCGCCCCGCGGTCCCGGCGCTGCTCGCCGCGCACGCGGGCCGCAGGATCGCCGTCCTGGCGAGCGGCGACCCGATGTTCTACGGGATCGGGCGCGCCCTCACCGAGGAGCTGGGGCCCGGCACGGCGCGCGTCCTGCCGCACCCCTCCTCCGTGTCGTACGCCTGCGCCCGGCTCGGCTGGCCCGTGGAGGACGTCGAGGTCGTCACGCTCGTGGGGCGCCCGGCGGCCCGGCTCGCCGCGGCCCTGCACGAGGGGCGCCGCCTGCTGGTCCTCAGCGCGGGCGCCGCGACCCCGGCCGAGGTCGCCGCGCTGCTGCGCGACCGCGGCTTCGGGCCCAGCCGGATGCGGGTCCTTGAGCAACTCGGCGGACCGGCCGAGCGGATGACCGACGCGGCCGCCGCCGACGCGTGGGCGCGGCCGCCCGGCGACCCCCTCAACGTCGTCGCCGTCGAGTGCCGCCGCGCCCCCGACGCCCTGCGGCTCGGCGCGGTGCCCGGCCTGCCCGACGCGGCGTACGAACACGACGGGCAGCTCACCAAGCGGCACGTGCGCGCCGCCACGCTCGGCGCGCTCGCGCCCGCCCCGGGCGAGGTCCTGTGGGACATCGGCGGCGGCTCGGGGTCGATCGCCGTCGAGTGGCTGCGCACCCATCCGTCGTGCCGGGCCGTCACCGTCGAACGCGACCCCGTGCGGGCCGAGCGCATCGGCCGCAACGCCGAGCGGCTCGGCGTGCCCGGCCTGCGGGTCGTCACCGGCGCGGCCCCCGCCGCGCTCGCCGGACTGCCCCGGCCCGACGCCGTCTTCATCGGCGGCGGGCTCACCGCCCCCGGGCTGCTCGACGCCTGCTGGCGGGCGCTGCCCGAGGGGGGCCGCCTCGTCGCCAACACCGTGACGCTGGAGTCCGAGGCGCTGCTCGCCGACGCCTACCGGCGCCACGGCGGCGACCTGGTGCGGCTCGCCGTCGCGCACGCCGTGCCCGTCGGCGGCTTCACGGGCTGGCGCCAGGCCATGCCGGTGACCCAGTGGGCCGTATCGAAGACCACAGACGCAGCAGCAGGAACAGCGGGAGCAGAGCTATGACCGTGTACTTCATCGGCGCCGGACCCGGCGCCGCCGACCTCATCACGGTGCGCGGCGCCCGGACGCTCGCCGCCTGCCGGGTCTGTCTGTACGCGGGCAGCCTGGTGCCCCGCGAACTGCTCGCCGAATGCCCGCCGGACGCCCGCCTGGTGGACACCGCGCAGCTCACCCTGGACGAGATCGTCGCCGAACTGACCCGCGCCCACGAGCAGGGCCACGACGTGGCCCGGCTGCACTCCGGCGACCCGTCGGTGTTCAGCGCGGTCGCCGAGCAGATGCGGCGGCTCGACGCGGCGGGCGTGCCCTACGAGGTCGTCCCCGGCGTGCCCGCCTTCGCCGCCGCGGCCGCCGCCCTGAAGCGGGAGCTGACCGTGCCGACCGTCGGCCAGACCGTGATCCTGACCCGGATCGCGCAGCGCGCCACGGCCATGCCCGAGGGCGAGGACCTGGCGACGCTCGGCCGCAGCGGCGCGCTCATCGTGCTGCACCTGGCCGCCGGTTACGTGGACCGCGTGGTCGACGAGCTGCTGCCGCACTATGGCGGCGACTGCCCCGCCGCGGTTGTCGCGTACGCTTCGCGTCCCGACGAACTGGTCCTGCGCGGGACCCTTGACGAGATCGCCGGGAAGGTGAAGGGCGCGGGGGTCGTGCGGACTGCTGTGATCATGGTGGGGCGGTCGCTTGGGGCCGAGCAGTTCCGTGACAGCCACCTGTACTCCGCGGAGCGTGACCGGCATACCTGCTGAGCGCCTAGCGGGGTGCCGCGTTGTGACGTCTGGCGTCTGCGGGTTCGTCGTGGCTTGTCGCGCAGTTCCCCGCGCCCCCTTAGGGGGCTTCGGTGCGGCCCCAGCCACCAGAGAGGCCCGACCTGCCTACCACCGCTCCCGCGCGGTCGATGCAGATTACGTCTACCGTCACCGGCGCGCCGCGCAGTACCGCCAGGGCCTGGTCGCGGGCCTCCGTTGCCACCAGGTCGCCTAGGGGGACGCCTGCCGCCGCGCACAGCTGGAGGGCGGCCAGGCCAGTGTTGGCCGTCGCGACCTGCTCGGCGAGCGTCGGGTCCGCGCCGCCGCGTCGGGCCAGGGTGGCGAGGAAGCCCTTGTCGACCTGGGAGCGCGCGGAGTGCAGGTCGAGGTGACCGGCGGCGAGTTTGGAGAGCTTCGCGAAGCCGCCGCAGATGGTGAGGCGGTCCACCGGGTGGCGGCGTACGTACTTCAGGACGGCGCCCGCGAAGTCGCCCATGTCGAGCAGGGCGTCCTCGGGCAGGTCGTACTCGGCGGTGACCGTACGCTCCGACGTGGACCCGGTGCACCCGGCGAGGTGCGTGCGCCCGGCCGCCCGCGCCACGTCCACGCCCCGCCGGATGGAGTCGATCCACGCCGAGCAGGAGTACGGGACGACGATGCCGGTGGTGCCGAGGATGGACAGGCCGCCGAGGATGCCGAGCCGCGGGTTCCAGGTGGACCGGGCGATCTCCTCGCCGTGGTCGACGGAGACGGTGATCTCGACGTCGCCGCTGCCGCCGTGCGCCGCCGCGACCCGCGCCACGTGGTCCCGCATCAGCTGCCGGGGCACGGGGTTCACCGCCGGTTCGCCGACGGGCAGCGGCAGGCCGGGGCGGGTGACCGTGCCCACGCCGGGGCCCGCGCGGAAGACCACCCCGGAACCGGCGGGCAGCCGCCGCACGGTGGCGCGGACGAGCGCGCCGTGCGTGACGTCCGGGTCGTCGCCCGCGTCCTTCACGACACCTGCCATCGCGCGGCCCTCCGCCAGCTCCTCGGCCGCGAGCGCGAAGGACGGCGTCTGCCCCTTGGGCAGCGTGATCGTCACCGGGTCGGGGAACGCGCCGGTAAGGAGCGCGGTGTAGGCCGCCGTCGTCGCGGCCGTCGCACAGGAACCGGTGGTCCAGCCGGGCCGCAGCCCGGTGTGCTTGAGTTGGGCGCCGCGGCCGCCCTTGGCCTCGCTGCTCATGCCTCGCTCTTCTGAAGGGAACCGGACTTCGTGCACATCCTCATCCTCGGCGGGACCACCGAGGCCCGCCGCCTCGCCGAGCACCTGGCGGACGAGGCGCCGCCGGGGCTGCGCGTGACGAACTCCCTGGCGGGGCGCGTGGCCGCGCCCCGGCTTCCGCCCGGCGAGGTGCGCGTGGGCGGCTTCGGCGGGGCCGAGGGCCTGGCCGCCTGGCTGCGCACGCACGCGGTGGACGCGCTCATCGACGCCACGCACCCCTTCGCCGGGACCATGAGTTTCCACGCGGCGCGGGCCGCCGCCGTCGCCCATGTTCCCCTGCTCGCGCTGCGCCGTCCCGGCTGGGTGCCGGTGCCGGGGGACGACTGGCGCGAGGCGGCCTCCCTGGAGGAGGCCGCGGCGCTGCTGCCCGCGCTTGGCGAGCGGGTGTTCCTGACCACGGGGCGGATGGGCCTCGCGGCGTTCGCGGCCCTCGACGAGCAGTGGTTCCTCGTCCGGTCCGTGGACGCGCCCGAGGCGCCGCACCCGCCCCGCATGGAGGTGCTCCTCGACCGCGGCCCCTTCACCCTCGACGGGGAGCGGGAGCTGCTGCGCCGCCACCGCGTCGACGTCCTCGTCACCAAGGACAGCGGGGGCGCCGCCACCGCGCCGAAGCTGACGGCCGCCCGCGAGGCCGGGATCCCCGTGGTCGTGGTCCGCAGGCCGCCGGTGCCCGAGGGGGTCCCGGAGGTGGCGGACCCCGCGGTGGCGGCCCGCTGGATCACGGACCGCCTCGGGCTCGGCTGACCGGCCCCGGGGCTACGCCTCCGGATAGCGGCGCGGCGTCCAGACGATCTCCTCGCCGTCCCCGCGCCGCACGGCCCGGGTCTGCGAGGAGCCGACGAGCAGAATGGTGCGCATGTCGACCTCGGCCGGGTCCAGGTCCGCGAGGCGCACGATCCGCACCCGCTCGCCGGAGCCGCCGACGTCCCGGGCGACCACGACCGGGGTGTCCGGCGCCCGGTGCTCCAGGAGCAGTTCGCGGGCCTTGCCCACCTGCCAGGTGCGGCTGTGCGAGCCGGGGTTGTACAGGGCGAGCACCAGGTCGGCCGAGGCGGCGGCGCGCAGCCGCTCGGCTATGACCTCCCACGGCTTGAGCCGGTCGGACAGGGACAGCGTCGCGTAGTCGTGGCCGAGCGGGGCGCCCGCGCGGGCGGCGGCCGCGTTGGCGGCGGTCACGCCGGGCAGGACCCGCACGCGCACATCGGCGTACGCGGCCTCCGACGCGGCCTCCAGGACGGCGGTGGCCATCGCGAAGACGCCCGGGTCGCCGCCGGAGACGACGGCGACGCGCCGCCCCCGCCGGGCGAGCTGGAGCGCGAACTCGGCGCGCTCGGCCTCGACCCGGTTGTCGGAGCCGTGCCGCAGCTGGCCGGGGCGCACGGGCACCCGGTCCAGATAGGTGGTGTAGCCGACCAGGTCGTCGGCGGCGGCGAGCGCGCCGCGCGACTCGGGCGTGAGCCACAGCGGTCCCGCGGGTCCGGTGCCCACGACGACGACCTCACCGCGGGCCGGATCCACCGGTTCCGCGGTGGTGGCCGGGCCCGCCCGCTCCGGCACCGGCAGCGCCGCCACCCGGCTCGGCAGGACCGCCACCGAGAAGTACGGCACCGACTCCTCGCTCACGTCGGCCAGTTCGGCGAGGCGCTCCCCGGGCATGGTGGCCCGCTCCACGTACCGGGCCCCCGCCAGGCGCTCCGCGCTCTCCAGGGCGCGCCGCACCTTGGGGAAGGTGCGGCCCAGCTTCATCACCACGGCCGCGTCGGTCGCGGCGAGCCGGGCGGTCAGCTCGTCCTCGGGCAGGGTGCCCGGCAGGATGGTCAGGACCTCCTCGCCCTCCGCGAGCGGCGTGCCGAGGCGGGCCGCGGCGGCGGACACCGACGTGACGCCGGGGATCACCTCGGTGTCGTAGCGGTCGGCGAGCCGCTTGTGCATGTGCATGTACGAGCCGTAGAAGAGCGGGTCGCCCTCGGCGAGGACCGCGACTGTGCGCCCCGCGTCGAGGTGCGCGGCGAGCCGGGCCGCGGCCTGGGCGTAGAACTCGTCCATGGCGCCCTGGTAGCCGCCCGGGTGGTCGGTGGTCTCGGTGGTGACCGGGTAGACCAGCGGCTCCTCGATGTGGTCGGCGCGCAGGTGCTTCGCCGCGATCGAGCGTGCGATGGACCGGCCGTGCCGGGCGCTGTGGTACGCCACCACGTCGGCCTCGGTGATGGCCTCGACGGCGCGCAGCGTCATCAGGGAGGGGTCGCCGGGTCCGAGCCCGACGCCGTACAGCTTGCCGTTCACTCTTCCTCGCTCGCGATCGCGTTGAGCGCGGCGGCGGCCATGGCGCTGCCCCCGCGACGGCCGCGCACCACCAGGTGCTCCAGGCCCGAAGGATGCGCGGCGAGCGCGTCCTTGGACTCGGCGGCGCCGATGAAGCCGACCGGGACGCCGATGACGGCGGCGGGGCGCGGCGCGCCCTCCTCGATCATCTCCAGGAGCCGGAACAGGGCCGTGGGCGCGTTGCCGACGGCCACCACGGAACCTTCAAGGCGGTCCCGCCACAGCTCCAGGGCGGCGGCGCTGCGCGTGGTGCCCAGCTTCGCCGCGAGCTCGGGCACGGCCGGGTCGGAGAGCGTGCACAGCACGTCGTTGTCGGCGGGCAGCCGCTTGCGCGTGACGCCGCTCGCCACCATCTGGACGTCGCAGAAGATCGGCGCCCCGGCGCGCAGCGCCTCCCGGGCGCGGGCCACCACGCCGGTGGTGTGCGCGAGGTCCCGTACGAGGTCGACCATGCCGCAGGCGTGGATCATCCGGACCGCGACCTGGCTGACGTCGGCGGGCAGGGCCGCGAGGTCGGCCTCCGCGCGGATGGTGGCGAAGGACTGGCGGTAGATGGCCGCGCCGTCCTTCTCGTAGTCGTACGTGGTCACGGTCTTGTTCTCGCTGCTCTCGGTCGTCATGCGGGGAAAAACGCCGCCAGGGCGGTGGCGAGGTGGGCGGGGTCGGCGATGGAGGCGCCGGGTGTCCGATGTCCGCCGCGCACGGCGGAGAGGTCGTAGCCGCCGCCCGGCGCGGCGACCACGTCGACGCGGTCGCCGCGCGGGTGTCCGCAGCGGCGCTCGCACCCGGACCAGTACAGCGGAAGGCCGGACCGACCGGCGGCGGCGAGGGCGCTCGCCGCGTCCGCCCGTACGTCGGCACGGGACTTGGCGCAGCCGGGGCGGCCCACGCAGGCGCCGACCCGCAGCCAGGGCGAGCCGGGCCCGGTGACGAGGCCGACGGCGGCGAGCCGGGCGAGCGCGGCGGCGGCGTCCGTGCCACTGAGGCCCAGCGCGGGTACGACGGCGCCGCGCCAAGGGGTCAGGCGCAGCTCGCCGGGTCCTGCGGCGGCGGCGACCTGCGTCAACTCCCGCCACTGGAGGCCGGACAGGCGGCCCAGGGGAATGTGCACGGACAGGGCGGAGCCGATGACTCCGGGCGGCGGGCCTCCGGCGATGCCCTCCGGCGCGGGCCCGCCGTGCCACGGCTCGTGGTCGACCGGTGCGGCCCCGCCGTGCCACGGCTCGTGGTCGGCGCCCTCGGCGGTGAGGCGGCGCCGCACCTCGTCCGCCAACGCGTCGGGCGCGAGCGGCAGTTCGGTGACGCGCCAGGCCTTGGTCCCGCTCTCCCGGACGCGGTGCAGAAACGCTTCCGCCGCCAGGAGGGCCGCACGGGGCGCGTCCGCCGAGGCCACCGAGAGGACCGGGTCCGGCGTGCCGAGACCGAGCAGGGCCCGGCCGTCCGCGGCCGCCCGTACGGTCACGTCCGCGTCGAGCCCGGCCACGTCCCCGCGCCCGTCGTCGAGCGCGAACAGGAACCGGCCCGAAAGGCCGCGCGCCGCCTCGCTCGCGCACAGCGCCGCGTCGAGGGCCGAGAGCCAGGGCCGCACGTCGCCCGCGCCCCGGCCGTCGAGGCCGGACAGCGGCGAGGCCACGACGTTGCGCACCCGCTCGTGGCCGGGCGAGGGCAGCAGGCCCGCGGCGCCGAGCAGCGCGGCGAGGGCCGCGCCGCAGCCGTCCGCGAGGCCCCGCAGCTGGACGTTGCCGCGCGAGGTCAGATGCAGGTCGCCGTCGCCCAGGTCCCGGGCGGCCGTGGCGAGCGCCTCGGCCTGGCGCACGGTCAGGACGCCGCCGGGCAGCCGGACGCGCGCCAGGGCCCCGTCGTCCGCCGCGTGCAGCCTCAGGCTTCCGGGGCAGGCGTCGCCGCGGTCCCGTGGGGCCGCTGTGGCCTGCGGGGACGGGCGGAGGGGAGCCGTGGACATGGCGGCGAGCATACCGACCATCACACCGCGCTAGCGCTTCGCTGGGGTTGCCGTGGTGGGGCGTCGGTCGTCTGCGGGTCCGCCTTGGCTGGTCGCTCCCCCAAGTTCTCGGCTTCGCTCGAACAGGGGGGACCCCCTTCGCGGCGGAGCCGCACATGGACACAGCCCCGCGCCCCTTCGGGGCGCTCCCGCGCGGGCCGCCGCGAGGGCGCGGCCAGACACGGCGAACCCGAGGCGGACGACGGCCCTGCCCGGCCTTCCCCCCGACCGCATATGCTCAGCCGTGGATCACCCGATCCACCGTCGCCATGACGGCGACAGGGGAGGAAGCCCGGTGCGATTCCGGCGCGGTCCCGCCACTGTGAGCCCGGCCCCGTGAGGGGGCGGGCGAGCCAGGAACTCCCTTCTCCGCACGCCCGGCTCCGGCCGGGCGGGAGAGACCCACTACCACCCGGGGCGCGGACACCCCGAGGAAGGCCGACGCCGCATGCAGCACACGACCGGGCCCCGCATCCTGCTTCTGTCGACGTCCGACACCGACCTCCTCAGCGCCCGCGCGGCCACGGGCCCGGTGACCTACCGGTTCGCCAACCCGGCCCGCCTCCCGCTGGACGACCTGCCCGGCCTGCTCGACGGCGCCGACCTCGTCGTCGTACGCCTCCTCGGCGGCATCCGCGCCTGGCAGGAGGGCCTGGACCTGCTGCTCGCCGACGGCCGCCCCGTCGTGGTCCTCAGCGGGGAACAGGCGCCCGACGCCCAGCTGATGGCCGCCTCCACGGTCCCCGTCGGCATCGCCGCCGAGGCGCACGCCTACCTCGCGCACGGCGGCCCCGCCAACCTGGAGCAGCTCGCCCGCTTCCTCAGCGACACCGTCCTGCTCACCGGCCACGGCTTCGAGTCGCCCGCGCCCGCGCCGACCTGGGGCCCCCTGGAGCGCCAGGCCCCGGCGGGCGAGGGCCCGACCGTCGCCGTGCTCTACTACCGCGCCCACCACATGAGCGGCAACACCGCCTTCGTGCACGCCCTGTGCGACGCCGTCGAGGCGGCGGGCGCCCGGCCGCTGCCGCTGTACGTGGCCTCGCTGCGCGCCCCCGAGCCGGAGCTGATCGACGCGCTGCGGGCCGCCGACGCCATCGTCACCACGGTCCTCGCCGCGGGCGGCACCAAGCCCGCGGAGGCCTCCGCGGGGGGCGACGACGAGTCCTGGGACGCGGGCGCGCTCACCGCGCTCGACGTGCCGATCCTCCAGGCCCTGTGCCTGACCGGCTCGCGCGCCGCCTGGGAGGAGAACGACGAGGGCGTCTCGCCGCTCGACGCCGCCAGCCAGATCGCGGTGCCGGAGTTCGACGGCCGCCTGATCACGGTGCCGTTCTCCTTCAAGGAGATCGACGCGGACGGCCTCCCGGCGTACGTCGCCGACCCCGAGCGCGCCGCCCGCGTCGCCGGGATCGCCGTGCGCCACGCGCGCCTCAAGCACATCCCGGCCGCCGACAAGCGCATCGCGCTCGTCCTGTCCGCGTACCCGACGAAGCACTCCCGGATCGGCAACGCGGTCGGCCTGGACACGCCCGCGAGCGCGGTGGAGCTGCTGCGCCGACTGCGTACGGAGGGCTACGACTTCGGCGACGCCGAGATCCCCGGCCTCGTCTCCGGTGACGGCGACGAGCTGATCCGCGCGCTCATCGAGGCGGGCGGCCACGACCAGGACTGGCTCACCGAGGAGCAGCTGGCGAGGAACCCGGTCCGCATCCCGGCCGCCGACTACCGCCGCTGGTACGCCACGCTCCCCGAGGAGCTGCGCTCGGCCGTCGAGGAGCACTGGGGCCCGGCGCCCGGCGAGATGTTCCTGGACCGCAGCCGGGTGGGCAGCGGCGGCGACCCGGACGGCGACATCGTCCTCGCCGCCCTGCGCTTCGGGAACCTGCTGATCCTCATCCAGCCGCCGCGCGGCTTCGGCGAGAACCCCATCGCGATCTACCACGACCCGGACCTGCCGCCCTCGCACCACTACCTGGCGGCGTACCGCTGGATCGCGGCGGCCGCGTCCGACGGCGGCTTCGGCGCCGACGCGATGGTCCACCTCGGCAAGCACGGCAACCTGGAGTGGCTGCCCGGCAAGAACGCGGGCCTGTCCGCCGCCTGCGCCCCCGACGCGGCCCTCGGCGACATCCCGCTCGTCTACCCGTTCCTGGTCAACGACCCGGGCGAGGGCACCCAGGCCAAGCGCCGCGTGCACGCCACCCTCATCGACCACCTCGTCCCGCCGATGGCGCGCGCCGACTCCTACGGCGACATCGCGCGCCTGGAGCAGCTCCTCGACGAGTACGCGCAGATCAGCTCGATGGACCCGGCGAAGCTCCCGGCCATCCGCGCGCAGATCTGGACCCTCATCCAGGCCGCGAAGCTCGATCACGACCTGGGTCTTGAGGACCGCCCCGACGACGACGGCTTCGACGACTTCCTGCTGCACGTCGACGGCTGGCTGTGCGAGGTCAAGGACGCCCAGATCCGCGACGGCCTGCACGTCCTCGGCGCCCCGCCCGCGGGCGACGACCGCGTCAACCTGGTCCTGGCGATCCTGCGCGCCCGCCAGATCTGGGGCGGCACCACGGCCCTGCCCGGCCTGCGCGAGGCCCTCGGCCTCGACGAGTCGGCCGCCACGCGCACCACGGCCGACGCGGCGGAGGAGCAGGCCCGGGCCCTGGTCGTGGCGATGGAGGAGGCGGCCTGGGACCCGGCGGCCGTACCGGCGGTGGCGGCGTCGGTCGCCGCCGACCGCCGTGACCAGGTGACGGCCATCCTGGAGTTCGCGGCCCGCGAGGTCGTGCCGCGCCTGTCGGCGACCACGGCCGAACTGGACCACGCCGTGCACGCCCTGAACGGCGGCTTCGTCCCCGCGGGCCCCTCGGGCTCCCCGCTGCGCGGCCTGGTCAACGTCCTGCCGACGGGCCGCAACTTCTACTCCGTCGACCCCAAGGCGGTGCCCTCGCGGCTCGCCTGGGAGACGGGCCAGGCCCTGGCCGACTCCCTCCTGGAGCGCTACCGCGCGGACAACGGCGAGTGGCCCACCTCGGTCGGCCTGTCCCTGTGGGGCACCAGCGCGATGCGCACCGCGGGCGACGACGTCGCCGAGGCCCTGGCCCTCCTCGGCGTCCGCCCGGTCTGGGACGACGCGTCCCGCCGCGTCACGGGCCTGGAGGCCATCCCCTACGAGGAGCTGAACCGCCCCCGCATCGACGTCACCCTGCGCATCTCCGGCTTCTTCCGCGACGCCTTCCCGCACACGATCGGCCTCCTGGACGACGCGGTGCGCCTGGCCGCGTCGCTGGAGGAGCCCGCCGAGGTCAACCACGTGCGGGCCCACGTCCAGGCCGACCTCGCCGAGCACGGCGACGAGCGCCGGGCCACCACCCGCATCTTCGGCTCCCGGCCCGGCACGTACGGCGCGGGCCTGCTCCAGCTCATCGACTCGCGCGACTGGCGCACCGACGCGGACCTCGCCGAGGTGTACACGGTCTGGGGCGGCTACGCCTACGGCCGAGGCCTGGAGGGCCGCTCGGCCCGCACCGAGATGGAGACGGCGTACAAGCGCATCGCGGTCGCGGCCAAGAACACCGACACCCGCGAGCACGACATCGCCGACTCCGACGACTACTTCCAGTACCACGGCGGCATGGTCGCCACGGTGAAGGCCCTGCGCGGCGGCAAGGCGCCCGAGGCGTACATCGGCGACTCCACCCGGCCCGAGACGATCCGCACCCGCACCCTGGTCGAGGAGACCTCCCGCGTCTTCCGCGCCCGCGTGGTCAACCCCAAGTGGATCGAGGCGATGCGCCGCCACGGCTACAAGGGCGCCTTCGAACTCGCCGCCACCGTCGACTACCTCTTCGGCTACGACGCCACCACCGGCGTGGTCGCCGACTGGATGTACGACAAGCTCACCGAGGCCTACGTCCTCGACCCCACCAACCGCGACTTCCTCAAGGAAGCCAACCCCTGGGCCCTCCACGGCATAGCCGAACGCCTCCTGGAGGCCGAATCCCGAGGCATGTGGTCCAAGCCGGACCCCGCCACCCTGGAGGCCCTCCGCCAGATCTACCTGGAGACCGAGGGCAACTTGGAGGACGACGAGGCCTGACCCGGGCTACGGGCGGGCCGGGGCCGCCCCGGTCCAGCCCGCCTCCCGCGCCGCCGCCACCGCGCCCTCCTCCGTCGCCTCGGCCCGCGCCGTCAGGGCTTCGGCGCGGCCCGGGCTCCGGCCCCCGGCCGCTTCGGCGGAGGCTTTGGAGGCGGTGAGGGCGGTTCGCAGGGCGGTGTCCGCGAGGGGGCCGGGGGCGGTGGCGTGGGCCGCCTGTGCGGCGGTCGCCGCCGCGGCCGCGGCGTTGCGGGCGCAGCGGGCGTCGGCCGCGGGGTCGGGGGCCCGGCCCTCCCGTTCGGCGATCGACCGCGCGGCCAGGCGCACCGCGTTCGCGGCCCGCGCGGCCGGGCCCGTCGGCACGACCTCCGCCTGGCCCGGCTCGATGCCCGCGGCACGGCAGGCGGCGACGGCCCGCCCGTACGCACTCCTCGCGCGGGCCAGGTGCCGTTCCTGGAGGGCCTGTTCACCGGTGGCGGGCTCCGGCTGGTCACTGCGGACGGGTGTGTTCATGGCCACCTCCTGGCGGGGCGGTGCGGGGCGGGCAGCGCCCCGAAGGGGCGCGGGGCTGTGTCGATATGCGGCACCGCCGCGTGGGCGCGACCAGCCACGACGGTCCCGCAGACGACCGACGGCCCATCACGGCAATCCCAGCGAAGCGCTCGGCGCTGACGGAGCGTCAGTTGAGCGGAAGCCGCCGCAACTTGCAAGGCCCCGCGCCCGCTTGCCGTGCGCCCGCGCATCCCCCTAGTCTCGATCTGATGGGTCGTCAGATATGCTACCGGGCGCGGCCCGGTAGAACCGGCGGGCAGGGAGCTGCGGCATGAGCGGCAACGTGAGCGGCAACAACGGCACCGGCGTGGGCGATGACCTGGGCGGCCAGGAGCCCGGGGCGCGGGACATCCCCCGGGTCATCAGCGTGGACGACCACGTGATCGAGCCCGCGCACCTCTTCGAGACCTGGCTTCCGGCCAAGTACCGCGACAAGGGCCCCCAGCCCTTCACCGCCGGGATCGGAGAGCTGGCGTACGTGGGCGGGAAGTACCGCTTCACCACCGATCCGGACGGCCAGATCACCGACTGGTGGCGGTACGAGGGCGAGATCTTCCCGTACAAGCGGATCATCGCCGCCGTGGGCTTCTCCCGGGACGAGATGACGCTCGACGGCATCACGCGCGAGCAGATGCGGCGCGGCTGCTGGGACCCCAAGGCGCGCCTGGAGGACATGGACCTCAACCACGTCGAGGCCTCGCTGTGCTTCCCCACCTTCCCGCGGTTCTGCGGGCAGACGTTCGCGGAGGCGCGGGACAAGGAGGTGGCCCTGGCCTGCGTCCGCGCGTACAACGACTGGATGGTGGAGGAGTGGTGCGGGGACAGCGGCGGACGCCTCATCCCGCTGTGCCTCATCCCGCTGTGGGACGTGGGACTCGCCGTCGCGGAGATCCGGCGGAACGCCGCGCGCGGGGTGCGGGCGGTGACGTTCTCCGAGATCCCGACCCATCTGGGCCTGCCGTCGATCCACTCCGGGTACTGGGACCCGTTCTTCGCCGCCTGCGAGGAGACGGGCACGGTGGTGAACATGCACATCGGGAGCAGCTCCCAGATGCCCGCCGCCTCACCGGACGCGCCGCCCGCCGTCCAGGCCGCGCTGTCCTTCAACAACGCGATGGCCTCGATGATGGACTTCCTGTTCTCGGGCGTCCTGGTGAAGTTCCCGCGGCTCAAACTCGCCTACAGCGAGGGGCAGATGGGCTGGATCCCGTACGCCCTGGAGCGCGCGGACGACGTGTGGGAGGAGCACCGCGCCTGGGGCGGGGTGCGCGACCTGGTCCCCGAACCCCCGTCGTCGTACTACTACCGGCAGGTCTTCTGCTGCTTCTTCCGCGACCGGCACGGCATCGAGGCCATCGAGACCGTCGGCGTGGACAACGCGACCTTCGAGACCGACTACCCGCACGTCGACTCGACGTGGCCGCACACGAGACGCGTGGCGGCCGAGCACGTCGGCGGCCTGTCCGCGGACGTGGCCTACAAGCTGCTGCGCGGAAACGCGATTCGTATGCTGGACCTGCCGTTCGATCAGGATCGGACGGCCGCGGCCACCGCCTGACCCCGCCCCCGGGAGCGGCCCGCCGCGGTCCGCGTGGCCCCCGTGGGAAAGGCGAGTGCGATGAGCAGCGGCAGCACGGTGTCAGAGGTCCTGGCCACGCTCGGCCGGCGGTACGTGCGCGACGCTCCGGGCACCCTCGGCAAGGCCGCGCTCGCGACCCGGTATCTGAACCCCTGGCTGCGGGAGCACCCCCGCGAGCGGGTCGTCGAGTCGGTCTTCGGCGCCCGCTTCGCGGTCGACACGCGGGACCTCATCCAGCGCTACCTCTATCTGTTCGGCGTCTGGGAGCCGCACATGTCGCGCTGGCTGCGGGGCCGCCTGCGCCCCGGCGACGTCTTCGTGGACGTCGGCGCGAACATCGGCTACTTGAGCGTCCTGGGGGCCCGCCTCGTCGGCGAAGGGGGGCGCGTGGTGGCCGTCGAGGCCTCGCCCGAGTTCCACCGGCGGGTGCTGCTGCACCGGGAGTTGAACGGCTGCGCCAACATCCGGGCGGTCAACGCGGCCGTCTCGGACCGCAGGCACAAGCTCACCTTCGTCCTCGCCAGCACCCACAACATGGGGGCGAACAGCGTCGTTCCGTGGGACGGGCCCGTCGCGTCCCGCTTCGAGACGGAGGCCGTCCCGCTGCCCGAGCTCCTGGAGCCGGACGAGATCGCGCGGGCCCGGGTCATCAAGGTGGACGTCGAGGGCGCCGAGGGCGGCGTCGTCCGGGGCCTCGCCCCGGTCCTCGACCGGCTCCGGCCGGACGTGGAGATCGCCGTGGAGGTCACCCCGGAGCGGATGGCGCAGCTCGGCGACGACGTGGACGAGCTCCTGGAGACCATGCGCGCCCACGGGTTCCACACGTACCGCCTGCTCAACGACTACGCGCCGGGCAGCTATCCGGCAGCCGTACGGTACGCGGGCGACGGGCCGCTCCGGTGGCGCGGGCCGGTCCGCGAGGAGACTGACCTGATCTTCTCGCGCGTGGACGCGGAGGCCCTGGGGTGAGGCTGGGCCGCGCGGGCCCGCGCTACGCGGGCGCGGTGCTCCGCCGCAGCCGCCGCACCTGCGTCGTGTAGAGCGCGGCCGACCACCAGTAGAGGGCCGCGCCCCACAGGGCGAGCGCCCAGCCGCAGACGCGGGCCGCCTCGGCGACCGTGCCGTCCCCGCTGGCCAGGAGGAGCAGGGGGAAGGCGTACATGAGGTTGAAGGTGGCCGCCTTCCCCATGAAGTTCACCTGGAGCGGGCCATATCCTCTGCGGCGCAGGGCGGCGACGTTGAACGTCATGAAGACGTCGCGCGCGAGGAGCAGGACGAGGAACCACCAGGGAATGATGTCCCGCAGCAGAAGAGCGAGCAGCGTGGACGCCGTGTACAGCCGGTCCGCCGCGGGGTCGAGGACCTGGCCGAGGCGGGTGATCTGGTTCCATCGGCGGGCCAGTTTGCCGTCGAGGTAATCCGTCGCGCCGCTCAGCGCGAGGAGGGCGATGGCCCACCCGTCGCGATTCGGATTTCCGAAGTAGGGCTGAAGGACGAGCCAGAGGAATACGGGAACCCCGGCGACCCGCAGTGCGCTCAGCGCGTTGGGGATCGTGAGTACCCGGTCGAATCCTGCACGCGCCACCGAGGTGCCTCCGAAATCCCTGGCCCGGATCGTTTTGTCCTGATCCTGTTCACCGGCCGATCGGGGATCCTACCAGGGCGGCGTGGTCAGGATCCTGGCCCTGGAGCAGGAAAAAGCCGTGGTCAGAGGCCGTGGCAATGAGGTGATCGGCATCGGAAGCAAGAGCTCCGATAGCACCGCGCCCGCGAACTCCGAAGGGGCCGCGCCCGCGAACTTCGAAGGGGCCGCGCCCGCGAACTCCGAGGGCACCGCGCCCGCGAACTCCCAAGGCGCCGCCTCGGCAATTCCGGCGGGGGCTCCCGGTATCGGTAGGGGGAAAGCCGGTCCCCGAGGGGTCAGGCCGCTTCGGGCGCGTACCGCCACTGGAAGTGCGAGAGCGCTCTGGCCCGCGACTCCACGACCGCCATGCGCGCGGCGTGCTCCGCCGTCTCGGTGTGCGCGGCCTGGCCCGTGACCTGCCCCTCCCACTTGCGGTAGAGCAGCCCGACCTCGGCGGAGAACCAGCCGCGGGCCACCGAGCCCAGGGCAAGGAGCAGGCCGGTGTCCTCCGAGGCGGGCAGCGCCATCCAGCCGCCCAGGGCGACGAGCAGATCGCGGCGCACGCACAGCGAGGCGGGGTGGACCGGGGCGCGGAAGCCGTTCGCCTTCCAGCGGTCGAGGACGGCCGCGCGCTCGATCGGGCCGTGGTCGGGGTCGCCGGGGAAGCCCGCCGTGGACCCGTCCGGAAGCAGATCGAGGACGCGCGAGGTCGCCCAGCCGAGCGTGCCGTCCGCCTCCAGGGCCGCCAGGTCGCGGGCGAGCGCGCCGGGTTGGAGCTGGTCGTCGGCGTCGAGGACCTTCACGTACGGCCCTTCGGCGTGGGCGAGGGCCAGGGTGCGGGCGACTCCGGGGCCGCCGGGGCGCCCCTGCCGGAAGGTCACCCGCTCGTCGTCGGGCACGTGGGGGGCGACCTGGTCGCTCTTGCCGTCCTCCTGGATCAGCCAGTGCCACTCCCAGCCGTCGGGCAGCTCCTGCGCGCGGATCGACGCGTACGCGTCCGGCAGGAAGCGGGCGGACGGTGCGTGGACAGCGGTGATGATGGTGACGCGCTGGCGCATGACCCTCACCCTACGACTCCGCGAGAGGCGTCGACGAGGGGGTGGGCGCCCATGCGGAAATCCGCGGCCGGTGAATTCGGCGACGACTTGGGCAACTTGGCGGCAACGCGGCGCGCCGGTTCGGAAAAGGGCGCCGGACTCGCTATCGCTGTCGATGCCGGATCGCTTCGGGCCGACCGTTGTTGAGGGTGCAACGGCTCTGGACGGCCGTTGCACGAGTTCGCGCGGCAGCCCTGCATGTAACGGGAAAGTATCTTTTGCCCGCGCCGGGGGCGACAGCTGTGGCCAGTGAAAAACGCTGAGTAATTAGGGGTCTTGTAGGGGGCGCGGGGCGGTGCCCGCGAGGGTGCCCGGATATGGAAGAACCCGATCGCTGGCGACGGGGGATGCACCAGCGATCGGGTTGTCCCCAACCTTAACAAGGTCGCTTGCGTATGGGGAGTGAACTTCCCCGCAAAGATGCCGAGTTGTGATCGGGATCACGGCAGCGATCCGCAACGGACAAGGAACACGGCGTTACTTCGCGCACGGCGGCTCATACGAGAGCCGGGGCAGATACTCGCGCCAATTCTCCGGCGTCAGGACCCCGCGCGTCGTCGAGCAGATACGGCGAATTGCCGTGTCGGCGTCCAGATTCCACAGCCGGACGGTATCGGGGCCGCTCGAAACTCCGAGCATGCGCCCTTGCGGGCTGAACGACAGGAAACTGCCCGTCTTGGCGTTGGGGCTCATCGACTGCCCGATGGGGGCGGCCTCGGACGGATGGGTGAGGTCCCAGAGCCGGACCGTGTTGTCGTTGCCGCCGCTCGCCAGGGTGCGGCCGTCCCGGCTGAACGTCAGGGACACGAGCGCGTCGGTGTGCCCGGTCAGCGGGGAGCCGCGGGGGGCCGCCCTGCGGGGATCCGTGACGTCCCAGAGCCGGACCGTGCCGTCGTCGCTGCCGCTGGCGAGGGTCCGGCCGTCGGGGCTGTGGGCCAGGGTGTTGATGGGGCCCAGGTGACCCGTGAGGGGCTTGCCGAGCGGTGTGGCGTGACGGCGGTCGGCCACGTTCCACAGCCGGATGGTGCCGTCCGAGCTGGCGCTGGCGAGGGTGCGCCCGTCCTTGCCGAAGGCGAGGTCGTTGACGTAGCCCTTGTGTCCGGTGAGCGGGACGCCGAGCCGCCGGGGGCGCCGCGGCTCCGCGACGTCCCACAGCTGGATGGTGCGGTCCTCGTAGGCGGTGGCGAGGGTGCGCCCGTCCCGGCTGAAGGCCAGCGCGGCCGCGAACCGCGTCCGCAGCTCCACCGGTTTCCCGTACGACACGGGGTGAGCGGGGTCGGAGACGTCCCACAGCTGGACGGCGCGGCTTCCCGTGAGCACCGCCAGGGTGCGGCCGTCGGGGGAGAACGCGGGTGCGCGCACGGCGCCCTCGCCGGGCTCGAAGGGCTTGCCGAGGGCCACGGGGCGGGTGGGCCGCTCCACGTTCCACATCCGGATCTTCTCGTCACGGGCGACCGTGGCGAGCACCTTCCCGTCGGGGCGGAACACCCCGATGCGGCCGATCATGTCCGAGGTCGGGATCGACCACAGCCGGACCTTGTTGTCGCCGCTCCCGGTGGCCAGGGTGCGGCCGTCCGGGCTGAAGCCGAGCGCGTACATCTCCCCGCTGCTGCCCGCGAGCGGCTCGCCGACCTGCGAAGGGTGTGCCGCGTCACGGACGTTCCACAGGCTCGCCGTGCTGTCCGCGCTGGCGGCGGCGAGCATCGTCCCGTCGCGGTTGAAGGCCACGGACCACACGGGGCCCGTGTGGCCGGTGAGCGGCGGCCCGAGCGCGCGCGCCTTCCGTGGCTCCGCGACGTCCCAGAGCCGGACCGTGTTGTCCGAGCTGCCGCTGGCCAGCGCCTTGCCGTCGGGGCTGAAGGCCACGGAGTGCACCGTGTCCTTGTGGGCGCGCAGCACCTTGCCGATCGGCTTCGGGCGGCTCGGGTCGGCCGTCGACCACAGCCGGATGGCGCCGTTGTCGCCGCCGGCCGCGAGGGTCCGCCCGTCGGGGCCGAACGCCACGGAGCGCACCGGCGCGGTGTGCCCGGTCAGCGTGGCGAGCGCCTTCGGGCGCCGCGGGTCCCGCACGTTCCACAGCCGTACGGTGCGGTCCTCGCCCGCGGAGGCCAGCGTGCGCCCGTCCGGGCTGAAGGCCACCAGATAGATCGTGCCGCGGTGGCCGGTCAGGGGCGTGCCGAGCACGCGCGGGCGCCGGGGGTCCGTGATGTCCCACAGCCGGATCGTGCCGTCGTCCGCGGCGCTGGCGAGGGTCTTGCCGTCCGGGCTGAAGACGGCGCTGCTCACCCAACTCGTGTGCCCGGTCAGGGGCTTGCCGAGCGGCTTCGGCCGGGAGCGGTCGGACACGTCCCACAGCCGGACCGTACGGTCGTAGCTCGCGGTGGCCAGGAGCCGCCCGCCGGGGTGGAACGAGGTGAGGTAGACGGCGCCGGTGTGGCCCGTGAGCGGGGTGGCCAGGGGCGCGTTGACGATCGAGATCAGCCGGTTCATCGTGCCCTGGTCGGCGGGCCGCAAGCGGTGGGCCACCAGGTCGAGTTGGGCGGACAGCGAGGGGTCGGTGCTCTGCGCGCGGTCGGCCGCCGCGGTCACCTGGGCGAATATCGCGTCGTTCCGCTCGGACACCGCGTCGTCCCGCTGCTGCCAGGCGACCACCGCGGAGACGGCCGCGAGCATCGCGAGGACGAGCAGCGTCGACACCGCGCCGCGTCTGAGCCGGACCGTGCGCTTGCGCAGCCCCGTGGACGCGGCCAGGAAGTCCACCGCGCTCCGCGTCAGGAAGGTGTCCTCGGCGGACTCCGCCCAGGCGCACGCCTGCTCAAGGCGGGAGCCGCGGTAGAGCAGCGACGCGTCGCGGTCGGACTCCTCCCAGGTCCTGCTGTCCTCCTCGAGCCGCTGCCGCAGCAGATGGTCGTTGCGGTCCTCGTCGATCCAGTCGCGCAGCCGCGGCCAGGCGTGCAGCAGCGCCTCATGGGTGATCTCCACGGTCTCCGCGTCGAGCGTCACCAGACGGGCGCGGGCCAGCGCCTCGAGCGACTCCTCCGTCTTGTCGGGGTTGGTCGACTCCTCCGAGAGCTGGCGCCGCGTGCCCCGTCTGCGGGTGGCCTGGGTGTCCTCGCCGAGCCGTACGAGCCGCAGCAGGAGCAGCCGCGCGGCCGTGCGCGCCGCCGTGTCGAGGTCGGACCAGGCGCGCTCGGCGGTCGCCGCGACCGCGCCCTGGATCCCTCCGGCCGCGCGGTACCCGGCCAGCGTGAGGCGGCCCGCCTTCCGCCGCTGCCAGGTGGCGAGCAGGGCATGGGAGAGCAGGGGGAGCACGCCCGTGTCATGGGCTCCGCGCGGCCCGTCCGTACTCACTTCGCGGACGATGAGCTCGGCGAGCCCCGGTTCGAGTTCGAGGCCCACGGCCTTGGCCGGGCCGGTCACCGCGTTGCGCAGCTCGGCGGTGGTCAGCGGCCCGAGCACCATGTGCCGGTGCTGGAGGGCGTCGGCCAGCTCGGGGTGGGCGAGGCACTCCTCGTAGAAGTCGGCGCGGACACCGAGGACGACGAGCGCGGGCGCGGGCTCGGCCTCACGCCCGGCCTCACCAGCCCCGGCCGCCGCCGCTGCCTCCGTCGCCCCGGTCGCCCCCGTCGCCCCTGTCACCCCGGTCTCGCCGGGCGAGCACGCGGCGTGCAGCACCTGGACGAAGGTGCGCCGGGCCGTCTCGTCGGCGCAGAGGGTGAACGCCTCCTCGAACTGGTCGACGATGACGACCGGCCGGGCGTCGGAGACCGTCCCGCGCCGTGCCCACGTCGTGACGCACTCCCTGACCACGTCCGCGAACTCGGGCGTACCGGGCGCGCCCGGGCTCTCCTCGCCCGCCCGGGCCGCCTGCTCCTCCGCGGCGGCGACCGCGGGCGCCAGCTCGGGTATGAGCGCGGTCAGCTCGCCGAGGGGGTCGGGGCCCGGCACGAGGTGCAGCACCTGGGCCGCCCGCCCGTCGTCGTCGCCGAGCGCGCCGCCGCGCAGGGCGGGCACGAGCCCGGCGTTCAGGAGCGACGACTTGCCCGCGCCCGAGGCGCCCACGAGCATCACCAGGCCGCCGCTCTTCTCCGCCGCGCGGAGCTGGGCGAGCAGCGCGTCCGTGCTCCGCTCCCGGCCGAAGAACCACTGCGCGTCCTGCTGACGGTACGAAGCGAGCCCGCGGTACGGGCACACGCTGGGGACCGGGGCTTCGACGAGGGGGCGCTCCTCATCGCCCGCGGCCGGGGCGGCGTCGCCGACCGGGTCGGCCACCGCGCGCTCCCACAGACGCTGCCACTGCGCGAGGTCGTACAGGCCCGGAGAGACCGGCGTCGTGCGGACGCGGCGGGCCTCGGGGACGAGGACGTGCAGGACCGCCGCGAGGGCGGTGAACTGGGCGGGCACGTTCTTGGCCCGCCGCCAGTCGCTGATCCGCTGCGCGGACACGCGCACGGGACGGCCTCGCTCATCGACCCGTTGCAGTCGGGCAACCGCCTCGGCAACGCGTTTCAGGGGCGGGTTTCCGGCCTCCTGGTACAGCAGCGCGAGACGTTCCGCGAAGGCTGTGCGTGCCCCTGAGTCGGAGCTCAAGGCCTCCACCCCTTTACTTCCGCCGCACCTGGACTTCCGGACCGGAAAACTCACTCTATACGGCTGACCTGCGGCTGAGCGGTCCGGACGGATCCGGATCCTCCTCAGCGAGCGCCGCAGTTGGCAGGATCGCGGCAGGGGCGAAGCAACCACGCGGCGTCAGGGCAGGCCACCGGCCCTGCGCCTGGAGAGGCAACTGATGGCGCTGCGACTTCATGGCTGGTTTTTGCTGGAGTTACGGAGCGGTGGCGAAGGTCTCGCCATCCCCCGTCGGACGACGTGTGCGCCCGGTCACACCCGGGCCGCTCCGACGTCGGCCGCGGGCCTCGGCTCTCTCCGATCCGCGCCACCGCGGCGCGGGGCGACGTCGCCCGTGTCGTTTGGTACCGGTCCCCACGAGGGGAGGGACCGGTACCGAAACGACCCCCCACCCACAGGGCCCTCCCGCCCCCTCCCGCGCCCCCACCCCACCGCGCTCAACGACTCGGGCTGGGGCCCTTGCCGCCCCCGCCCAAAGCGCCACCGCCCACCAGGGGCGTGACGCCCCGGCCCCCGAGAGCCCACCAGCGGCTACGCCCCAGCGGACATACGCCCACGCAAAACAGATCAGGCCCGCTCTCCCGAAGGAGAACGGACCTGATCTGATACTCAGCTGTCGGGGTGGCGGGATTTGAACCCACGACCTCTTCGTCCCGAACGAAGCGCGCTGCCAAGCTGCGCCACACCCCGATGTCGATGCTCCGCTGCCTGTCAGCTCTGCTGTGCAGGTCGCGGCGACATCGATTACTTTAGCGGACCGGCGGCCGGAGACGAAATCCGGTTTTCCGGAGGGTGTGGGTCAGGGCCGGGCGGGGCGCTCCGTGAGGGTCAGGAGCGTGGCCTCGGGCGGGCAGGCGAAGCGCAGCGGGGTGTAGCGGTTGGCGCCGCAGCCGGCGGAGACGTGGAGGTAGGAGGTGTGGCCTCCGGCCTCGTGCGTGGAGAGGCCCTTCACGCGGTCCGTGTCGAGGTCGCAGTTGGTGACGAGGGCCCCGTAGAAGGGGATGCAGAGCTGGCCGCCGTGGGTGTGGCCCGCGAGGATCAGCGGGTAGCCGTCGGCGGTGAAGGCGTCCAGGGAGCGGAGGTAGGGGGCGTGCACGACGGCCATCGAGAAGTCGGCGCCGGTGTCGGGGCCGCCCGCGACCTGCTCGTACCGGTCCCGCTTGATGTGCGGATCGTCCAGGCCGGTGAGCGCGATCTCGTAGCCGTCGATCTTGAGGGTGCCCCGGGTGTTCGTGAGGTTGACCCAGCCCGCCGCGTCGAAGCCGTCGCGCAGGTCCTCCCAGTCGATGTGGACGACGCCCACCGCGGGCGGGTTGCCGTTCAGACCGTGGCGGCCCTGGACCTTCTCGAGCAAGTACCGGGCGGGGTTGCGGGGTTTGGGCCCGTAGTAGTCGTTCGAGCCGAAGACGTACGCGCCGGGGAAGGCCATCAGCGGGCCCAGTGAGTCCAGGACCTCGGGGATGCCCTCCGGGTCCGACAGGTTGTCGCCCGTGTTGATCACGAAGTCGGGGCGCAGGCCCGCGAGCGAGCGCAGCCAGCGCTGCTTCTTGCGCTGTCCGGACACCATGTGGATGTCCGAGACCTGGAGCACGCGCAGCGGCCGCATCCCCGGCGGCAGTACGGGAACCGTCACCCGCCTCAGCCGGAACAGGCGGGTCTCGATGCCCACGGAGTAGGCGATTCCGGCCGCGGCCGTCGCCGTGATTCCCAGAGGTACTGCGTATCGCGCGCGCATGCCTCCATCGTGTCAGACCGGGTGCGTCCCGTCGGTGGCGAGGGCCCGGGGAGGGCGGCCCACGGGCGGGCCCGGACCGCCGCCCGGAAATGAAGGGGCCGACCGGGCTGCCCACCTGCCACAATTGCCCCATGACCACGCTCAAGTCGAAGCTTCAGGCCGACCTCAACGCCGCGATCAAGGGGCGCGACGAGCTGCGCTCCTCGACGCTGCGGATGACGCTCGCCGCCGTGACGAAGGAGGAGGTCGCGGGCAAGGAGAAGCGCGAGCTCTCCGACGACGAGGTGCAGAAGGTGATCACCCGCGAGGCGAAGAAGCGCCGCGAGGCGGCCGACGCCTTCGCCCAGGGCAACCGCCCCGAGCAGGCCGAGCGCGAGCGCGCCGAGGGCGAGGTCCTCGCCGAGTACCTGCCCAAGCAGCTCTCCGACGACGAGCTTGAGCGGATCGTCGCCGAGGCCGTCGCCGAGGCGAAGGCCGCGGGCGCGGAGGGCCCCCGGGCCATGGGCCAGGTCATGAAGATCGTGAACCCGAAGGTGGCGGGCCAGGCCGAGGGCGGCCGCGTCGCCGCCGCGGTCAAGCGCCTGCTCGCGGGCGGCTGACCACCGCCGCGGTCAAGCGCCTCCTCGCGGGCGGCTGACCACCGCCCTTCCCGGACCGCACGACACGGGGGCGGCCCCTGAGCCCGAGCTCAGGGGCCGCCCCCGTGCACCGTGTGGCCCGGCACGGGCCGTCCGTCGGCCTCAGTCGCGTCCGCGCCGCCCGCCGTCGCCCCAGCCGCCATGGCCGTTGCCGCCATGGCCTGTGCCGCCGTTGTCGTTGCCGCCGATGATGTCCGGCCAGGGGCTCCCGCCGCCGTTGCCGTCGCCACCGCCGTCACCCGGCCCGCCGTCGTCCCCGTTGTCGCCGTCGTCGCCGTTGCTTCCGTCGTCACCGCCGTCGTCGCCGTTCCCGCCGCCGTCGTGGTCGTCGCGGTCCCGGTCGCCCGGCAGCCGGACCGTGTCGAAGCGCGGGTCGGGCTTGCCCGAGAGGGCGCCGCTCATGGCGTCGCGCCAGATCGGTCCCGGCACCTCGCCACCGAAGACCTTGCCGTAGCCGCGGCCGCCGATGGAGATGTCGATCATCTTGCGCTCGTGGGCCGGGTCGCCGACCCAGACCGCGCCCGACATGTTCGGGGTGTAGCCCGCGAACCAGGCCGCGTACCGGTAGTCGGTCGTACCCGTCTTGCCCGCGCTGTCGCGGGAGCCGAGGCCCGCCTGCCTGCCGGTGCCGTCCTCGACGACGCCCTTCAGGAGGGTGTTGATCGTGTCGGCGGTCCGCTCCGACATGGCCCGCGAGCACGTCGACTTCGGCACCGGGAGGGACTTGCCCGCGATCGTGCTGATCGACTCGATGGCGATCGGCGTGCAGTACCTGCCGCGCGCCGCGAACGTCGCGTACGCGCTCGCCATCGTCAGCGGCGACACCTCCTGGGTGCCGAGCGCGATCGACGGGGCCTGGTCCATCGGCTTGCCGTTGGCCCGCTCGACGCCCATCTTCCCGGCCATCTCGGTGACCGGGCAGATGCCGAGGTCGCCGATCATCTGCACGAAGTAGGTGTTGACCGACTTCGCGGTGGCCTCCCGCAGCCGGTAGGGGCCGACCTCGGCCTCGTTCTCGTTGGTGAGCTTCGCGGGCCGGTTGGGGTCGTTCCGCCACGTCTTGCCGTCGCAGGCCGCGACGCTCGACGGGTACGGCATCTCGTACGGGGCCGAGTAGCGCTTGCCCGGTGACATGCCGCGCTCCAGGGCGGCGGCGGCCACGATCGGCTTGAACGTCGAACCGGGCTGGTAGCCCGCGCCGCCGCCCATGTCGCCGTCCACGGACAGATTGATCTCGGTCTCGTTCTTGCCGTAGCCGAAGGGGCGCGACTGGCCCATGCCGAGGATCTTGCCGGTGCCCGGCTCGACGATGGTCGCGGCGGTCGCCACCTCGTCGGTCTGGTAGACGTGATCCTTGATCGAGGACTGCACCGAACGCTGGGTCTGCGGGTCGAGGGTCGTCCTGATCCGCAGGCCGCCGCGGTTCCAGAGCTTGGCCCTGGCCTCCTTGGTCTTGCCGAAGGTCGGGTCGTTCTTGAAGACCTTCTCGACGTACTTGCAGAAGAACCCGGCGCCCTTCACGGCGGTGATGCAGCCGTTCTTGGGGCGGCTCACATCCAGGCCGAGCCGGGTCCTCTTGGCGCGGTCGGCCTCGGCCTGTGAGATGTCGTGGGTGTCGGCCATGCGCTGGAGCACGACGTTGCGCCGCTGCTTGGCCTCCGTCGCGTCGTTCACCGGGTCGTAGCGGCTCGGGGACTGCACGATGCCCGCGAGGAGCGCGGCCTCCTGCAGCTTGAGGTCCTTGGCCGACTTGGAGAAGTAGCGCTGGGACGCGGCCTCGACGCCGTACGCGGCCTGACCGAAGTACGTGATGTTCAGGTAGTTCTTGAGGATCCGCTTCTTGCCGAGCTCCTCCTCGACCTGGATCGCGTACTTCAGTTCGCGGATCTTGCGGCCGAGCGTCTGCTGGGTGGCCTCGGCGACCTTCGCGGGGTCGTCACCGGCCTCCTCCACGAAGACGTTCTTCACGTACTGCTGCGTGAGCGTCGAGGCGCCCTGGGAGACGCCGCCGCTCTGCGCGTTCTGGTTCAGCGCGCGCAGGATGCCCTTGAGGTCCACCGCGCCGTGCTCGTAGAATCGCGCGTCCTCGATGGCGACGATCGCCTTCTGCATGTACGGGGAGATGCGCTTCAGCGGCACCACGGTGCGGTCGCGCGAGTACACGGTGGCGATGGGGCCGCCCGCGGAGTCCAGGATGGTCGTGCGCTGGCTCAGCGGCGGCTGCTTCAGGTTCGCCGGGATCTCGTCGAAGCCCTCGACCGATCCCTTGGCCGCGAGCCCGATCACTCCCGCGGCGGGCAGCGCGATCCCGGCGAGCACCGCGCCCGCGAGCACGCTGACGCCCAGGAACTTGGCGGCCTGCTGCGCAGGGGACAGACCACCGCCCGATCGCTTGTTTCCCATGGGGGGCAGCCTACGTTCTGAATCGCCGGACAGGCGTATATGCCTTGGCCTAAGCTGCTCTCAACTGTCACAGCAGTGTGGTCCCGCACCACGTTCTACGTCGGCCTTTCCCCGTTCGTTCAGCGTTTGTCGAATGCGGCGCGGTTACCGCCCGTATACGGCCGCTTCGGCGGCACCCCGTCGGGATCCGTCCCACGCGTCGTCCCGTGTCCGCTGTGACCCAGCTGAACTGCCCGTGTTTGCCGGGTTGGTCGCGCATGTCGCCAGCTCACTCCGTCGGGTGATCTGCCGCTTACGCATAGTCCGTTCGGGCCATTCAAGATTGGGCCCGCAGGGGGTGTTGCGCTGTGCCCACCTTCCGTAACGTCCTCAACTGGCGGCGGTGAATATGCCGCTGCCGCCGTGGGGGAGCCTCGATTCGGGAGAGGACGGCGCCGGTATGGGCTGGGTAACCGACTGGAGTGCGCAGGCCGCCTGCCGCACTACCGATCCGGATGAACTGTTCGTACAAGGAGCAGCGCAGAACAGGGCCAAGGCGGTGTGCACCGGCTGCCCGGTGCGGACCGAGTGCCTGGCCGACGCGCTGGACAACCGCGTCGAGTTCGGCGTGTGGGGCGGAATGACGGAGCGGGAGCGCCGTGCGCTGCTGCGCAGGCGCCCCACCGTCACCTCGTGGCGCAGGCTCCTTGAGACAGCGCGCTCCGAGTACGAGCGCGGCGCGGGCCTGCTGCCCGTGGACTTGGACGACGAGGAGACGTACGAGAGCTACGCGGCCGTGGGCTGACCCCACGTCACGCGGATCGGCTGACCGGCTCCCAGGGGTGCCGCCTCGCTCGGGCGGCCCCGGAGCCGTGCCGGGCCATCGGTGCCTTCGGGGTGCCGTCAGGGCGCCGGGCTCACGCGGCCCCGGCAGGCCCCGCGGTGCCGTGCGCCGACGCGAGCTGCTCGCCGATGGCGCGCAGGCCCGCGAGGTCGTGCACATCACCCGGCAGCGCGGCCACCTCGGCCACCGCCACCTCCGGGTGGAGCGCGGTGAAGCGGTCACGCGTGTGCTGCTCCCGGGCGATCAGACGCATCCGCTCCGCGTGCAGCCGCAGCAGGCCCGCGGTGAGCCGCTCGACGGCGGCGTCGGGCCCTTCGGACGGGGTGCCGGTGGACGCTGAACTGCCGGGGGCCTCAGAGGAAGGGGGAGCCGCTGAGGCGGGGGTCTCGGAGGAGGGAGCCTCAGAGGAGCTACGCCCTCCAACCTTCCCGCCCTCCTGATCCACAATGCCGCGCTCCTCAAGATTTTCGGCGGCCGCGAGCGCCCGCTCCGCCGAGAGCCCCGCCGCGCCGCTGCCGTGCACGCGGTTCAGCACGAGACCGGCCAGCGGCATGTCGTCCGCCGCGAGCCGCTCCACGAAGTACGCCGCCTCCCGCAGCGCGTCCCGCTCCGGCGACGCCACCACGAGGAACGCCGTGCCCGGCGCCTGAAGCAGTCGGTAGGTGGCGTCCGCGCGCTTGCGGAAGCCGCCGAACATCGTGTCCATCGCCGCCACGAAGGTCTGTACGTCCCGCAGCAGCTGGCCGCCGAGCAGCTTGCCCAGGGCGCCCGTCATCATCGACATGCCGACGTTCAGGAACTTCATCCCGGCCCGGCCGCCCACCTTCGCCGGGGCCATCAGGAGCCGGATCAGCTTGCCGTCGAGGAAGGAGCCGAGCCGCTTGGGGGCGTCCAGGAAGTCCAGGGCCGAGCGCGAGGGCGGCGTGTCCACGACGATCAGGTCCCAGTCGTCCCGGGCCCGCAGCTGCCCCAGCTTCTCCATCGCCATGTACTCCTGCGTGCCCGCGAAGCCCGCCGAGAGCGACTGGTAGAAGGGGTTGGACAGGATCGCCCGCGCGCGCTCCTTGTCCGCGTGCGCTTCGACGATCTCGTCGAAGGTGCGCTTCATGTCGAGCATCATGGCGCACAGCTCGCCCTCGCCCTTGATGTCCTCCACGCGCCGGGGCACGTTGTCCAGCGAGTCGATCCCCATGGACTGCGCGAGGCGGCGGGCGGGGTCGATCGTCAACACCACGACGGAGCGGCCCCGTTCGGCGGCGCGCAGCCCCAGGGCCGCCGCCGTCGTGGTCTTGCCGACTCCCCCCGAGCCGCAGCACACCACGATGCGCGTGCTGCGGTCGTCGAGCAGCGCGTCTACGTCGAGCGGGTCACGTGCCGGATCGAGGCTCATGAGTTCCTTGGCTTCCGGGAGTGTGCTTCCGGTCGGGTTCGGCGGGAGGTCACGCGACCCCCTGGTGGCGCAGCTCCTTGGCGAGTTCGTACAGGCCCGCCAGGTCCATCCCGTCGGCAAGGAGCGGCAGTTCGTGCCGGGGCAGGTCGAGACCGGCGAGGACGGCGCGCTGGGAGCCCTCCAGGGCGTGCCGCGCGGCGTACTCGGCGGCCTGGTCCAGGAGCGGGTCCACGAGCCGCCCGGCGGCGCCGCGGGCCCCGCCGAGCCCCGCGGCCGCGAGGGACTTCGCGAGGGCGGTGCGGGGGGTGCGCTCCAGGCCGAGGTCGAGCGCGGCCTCGTCGAGGAGCGCCGGGCGCACCATGTTCACGATCACGCGGCCCACGGGCAGGCCCGCGGCGCGCAGCTCGGCGATGCCGTCGGCGGTCTCCTGGACGGGCATCTCCTCCAGGAGCGTCACCAAGTGCACTTCCGTCTCGGGGGACTTGAGGACGCGCATCACGGCCTGGGCCTGGTTGTGTATCGGGCCGATCTTGGCGAGCCCGGCGACCTCGTCGTTCACGTTCAAGAAGCGCGTGATGCGGCCGGTGGGCGGCGCGTCCATGATCACGCAGTCGTACGCGTACCGCCCGTGCTTGTCCTTGCGGCGGACGGCTTCGCAGGCCTTGCCGGTGAGGAGCACGTCCCGCAGGCCCGGCGCGACCGTCGTCGCGAAGTCCACGGCGCCGAGCTTCTTCAGGGCGCGGCCCGCGCCGCCGAGTTTGTAGAACATCTGGAGGTAGTCGAGCAGCGCCAGTTCCGCGTCGATGGCCAGGGCGTACACCTCCCCGCCGCCGGGGGCCACGGCGATCTTCCGCTCCTCGTACGGAAGCGCTTCCGTCTCGAAGAGCTGCGCGATGCCCTGTCTGCCCTCGACCTCCACGAGGAGGGTGCGTCTGCCCTCGGTCGCGAGGGCGAGCGCGAGGGCCGCGGCGACCGTGGTCTTGCCGGTACCGCCCTTGCCGCTGACGACCTGGAGCCTGCTCACGTCTTCGAGCCTAACCAGTCCCCTCGCGGGCTACGCATGAGGCTGTCCATAGCAGGCCGGTCCCAGGCATTACAGTCGCCGTATGACCAAGTGGGAATACGCAACCGTGCCGCTGCTCGTCCATGCCACGAAGCAGATCCTGGACACCTGGGGCGAGGACGGCTGGGAGCTCGTCCAGGTCGTCCCGGGCCCGAACAACCCGGAGCAGCTGGTGGCCTATCTGAAGCGCGAGAAGCAACTGTGAGCGGCGCGGCGCGCAGCGCCTCCGTTGAGGGTGGCGGTGGGCGACGGGAGGGCGTCGTAGAGGCGAAGCTGGCCGAGCTGGGGCACACGCTGCCCGAGGTCGTCCCGCCGCTCGCGGCCTACCAGCCTGCCGTGCGGTCCGGCGTGTACGTGTACACGGCCGGGCAGCTGCCCATGGTGGACGGCAAGCTGCCCGTCACCGGCAAGGTAGGCGCCGAGGTCACGCCCGAGGAGGCCAAGGACCTGGCCCGGCTGTGCGCGCTCAACGCCCTGGCGGCCGTGAAGTCCGTCGCGGGCGACCTGGACCGGATCGCCCGGGTCGTGAAGGTCACCGGCTTCGTCGCCTCGGCCCCCGACTTCACCGGCCAGCCCGGCGTGCTCAACGGCGCGAGCGAGCTGCTCGGCGCGGCCCTCGGCGACGCGGGCGTGCACGCGCGCAGCGCGGTGGGCGTGGCGGTGCTCCCGCTGGACGCCCCGGTGGAGGTCGAGATCCAGGTCGAGCTCAAGCCGTAGCGTCGAGCTCGAGCCGTAGCGCCACGGGTGGCCGGGCGGCGGCCCCGCCCCGCCCGCCCACCCGCCCCAGGCGCCGAAAGGTGACTCTCGAACATCCGCGCCACCTCGGATAGCCTCCGCCCATGGCAGATGGGCAGTGGTACCCCCCGGAGTGGCCCGACCGCGTCCGCGCCCTCGCGAGCGGCGAGCTGACCCCGGCGCCCCCGCGTCCCGCCGCGACGGTGCTGCTCCTGCGGGACACCCCCGAGGGCCCGCAGGTGCACATGCTCCGGCGCCGTACGTCGATGCCCTTCGCGGCGGGCGCGTACGCCTACCCCGGCGGTGGCGTCGACCCCCGCGACCACGAGCGGGCCGTCCGCTGGGCGGGCCCGCCGCGCGCCGCCTGGGCCGCCCGGCTCGGCGTCGACGAGGCCGCGGCGCAGGCCACGGTGTGCGCGGCCGTCCGCGAGACGTACGAGGAAGCCGGTGTCCTGCTCGCGGGCCCCGGCCCGGACTCGGTCGTCGGTGACACCACGGGCGACGACTGGGAGGCCGACCGCCAGGCCCTCGTGGCCCGCGACCTGTCCTTCGCCGAGTTCCTGGACCGCCGCGGCCTGGTGCTGCGCAGCGACCTCCTGGGCGCCTGGGCGCGGTGGATCACTCCGGAGTTCGAGCCGCGCCGCTACGACACGTTTTTCTTCGTGGCCGCGCTCCCGGCGGGCCAGCGCACCCGCAACGCCTCCACGGAGGCCGACCGCACGGAGTGGCTGAGCCCCGCGGTGGCCGCCGCCCGTTACGACCGCGGCGAACTCGTCATGATGCCGCCGACCATCGCCACCCTGCGCCAGCTGGCCCCGCACCGGGCCGCCGCCGACGCGGTGGCCGCGGCCGCCGGGCACGACCTCACCCCCGTCCTGGCCCGGGCCCGCCTGGAGGGCGGGGAGTTGGTGCTCTCCTGGCCGGGCCACGAGGAGTTCACCAAGCACATCCCCTCCGGCGGCGCGGCATGACCGTGCCGCCCGCGCCGACCACCCCAATGCCGACGGGAGCCATCCCCGCATGACCGAAGCAGCGGCCCTGCCGGGCCAGCCACGTGGCGGGGTGCTCAGCGGCCCCGCCACCGCCCGCGCCGTCAACGTCCTCGCCCCCAACCCGTCCGCGATGACCCTGGACGGCACCAACACCTGGGTCGTCGCCGAACCGGACTCCGACCTCGCGGTCGTCATCGACCCGGGCCCCCTGCACGAGGGACACCTCGCCGAGGTCGTGGCGACCGCCGAGCGCGCCGGGAAGCGGGTCGCGCTCACCCTCCTCACGCACGGCCACCCCGACCACGCCGAGGGCGCCGCCCGCTTCGCCGAGCTGACGGGCAGTAAGGTCCGCGCCCTCGACCCGGAGCTGCGCCTGGGCGGCGAGGGCCTCGCCGCCGGTGACGTGATCACCACCGGGGGCCTGGAGCTGCGCGTCGTACCGACGCCGGGCCACACGGCCGACTCGCTCTGCTTCCACCTCCCCGCCGACCGGGCCGTCCTGACGGGCGACACGATCCTGGGGCGCGGCACCACGATGGTCGCCCACCCCGACGGTCGGCTCGGCGACTATCTGGACTCGCTGCGCAGGCTGCGCTCGCTGACCGTCGACGACGGAGTGCACACGGTCCTGCCCGGTCACGGGCCGGTCCTGGAGGACGCCCAGGGGGCGGTCGAGTTCTATCTGGCACACCGCGCCAGCCGCCTCGCACAGGTGGAGACGGCCGTCGAGAACGGCTACGCGACGGCGCCCGATGTCGTGGCGCACGTGTACGCGGACGTGGACCGCTCCCTGTGGCCCGCCGCGGAGCTGTCGGTGCACGCGCAACTGGAGTACCTCAAGGAACACGGCCTGATCTAACCCCAGGGCCCCGGTGTCTTCACGCCGTGCCGTGCGGTGTACTCCGCCGCGAGCCACGGCCCGAGCGTGTCCGTGAGCTCGCGCGGCACGCCGGGGTCGGCCACGGGCTCGTAGGCCACGGCGGCGGCCGTCCGCATCCGGTCGGCCCACTCGGGGTAGTAGCGGCCGAACACCTCCGCCATCTCGGAGAGTTCGCCGTTCCAGCCGCGCCAGCGGGGCATGACGAGCGTGAAGCCGGTGCGGACCAGGCGCCGGGAGACCGTCCGGCACACGGCCCGCAGGGCCGCGTCGTCGCCCGCGGCCGCGGCGGCGTCGAGGCGCTCGCGCCAGGTCGGGAGCAGCGCGGCCAGATCGCCGTTGGTCTCCCGGGCGAGTCGGCCGTCGGGCCGGTAGCGGGGCAGGAATTCGGCCAGGTCCGCCCCGAGCAGCGGCGTACAGAGGCAGGCGAGGAACCAGCCGTGGTCGTACGTCTCGTGCTCGCTCAGGACGCGTGCGCGGCTCAGGAGCAGGATGCCGACGCCGTCGACCTCCGTGAACTCCTTGTCGACGGCGGCGGACACGGCACGCGCGTCGGCGCGGTCGCTGTCGTTCGGCTCCTCGCGCAGGACGAGCAGGAGGTCCAGGTCGGAGCGGTGGACGCGGGCGGTGCCGCGCGGCACCGAGCCGTACAGATAGGCGCTGTCGAGCCGCTTGCCGAAGACGTCCGCGACCCGGTCGCGCGCGGCGGCGACCACGGGCCGGAAGGCGTCCGGGATCCGTCCCAGGGAGCCCTCGCGCTCGATGTACCCCTGGCTGTCGAGCCCACGGCTGACGGTAGTCATGGGGCCACTGTGCAGGGTGGGCGCCCCTGGGGCACGCACTTTTCCGGGGCGGCACGTCGGGGCGTACGCCGAACGCACCGGGCCCGGTGGGCGCGGTGCGTTCGGTACGGCGTACGGGTCAGCGGGACCGCTTGGCCAGGCGCTCGACGTCCAGGAGGATCACGGCGCGGGCCTCCAGGCGGAGCCAGCCGCGGCCCGCGAAGTCCGCCAGGGCCTTGTTGACCGTCTCGCGGGAGGCGCCGACCAGCTGGGCGAGCTCTTCCTGCGTGAGGTCGTGCACCACGTGGATGCCCTCTTCGGACTGCACGCCGAAGCGGCGGGACAGGTCGAGCAGGGCGCGGGCCACGCGGCCGGGGACGTCGGAGAACACGAGGTCCGACATCTGGTCGTTGGTCTTGCGCAGGCGCCGGGCGACGGCGCGCAGCAGGGCGGCGGCCACCTCCGGGCGCGCGTTGAGCCACGGCTGGAGGTCGCCGTGGCCGAGGCCGAGCAGCTTGACCTCGGTGAGGGCGGTGGCGGTGGCGGTGCGGGGGCCCGGGTCGAAGAGCGAGAGCTCACCGATGAGCTCGCCGGGGCCGAGGACGGCGAGCATGTTCTCGCGGCCGTCGGGGGAGGTGCGGTGGAGCTTCACCTTGCCTTCGGTGACCACGTACAGGCGGTCTCCGGGGTCGCCCTCATGGAAGAGCGCGTCCCCGCGTGCGAGCGTCACCTCACTCATGGAGGCGCGGAGCTCCGCGGCCTGCTCGTCATCGAGCGCCGCGAAGAGCGGGGCGCGCCGCAGAACGTCGTCCACGAGTTCTCTCCTTGTCGACCTGCATCAGGGGACGGGTGCCCCAGTTTGCCGGACGGTTCAAACAGTGTGATCAGTCACTCAAGTCTGCCGCACTTGTGACGGAGGCAATGCGGAAGGGGGCCAATTGGGGGCTGATCCGGGGGATCGGCGCCGGATGCGGCCGCCCGGCCGGAAGCCGGACACCCGCCTACGGGCCCGTGAGAGCACAGGCCACGGCGGCGCGGCGCGCGGGCACGCAGGACAATTCTGCTGTGGGCGAACACGCTTCCGCCACTCCTGGAAATCCGGACAAAACGGTCCTCGTGCGACGCGCGTCGGTGAGGGCGTGGGGGGTGCGCGGAGGAGGGCGCGCTCCGGCGCGCGCCCGGCGCCGATGCCCTCCGCGGTGACAACGGCGCATCTCCGCCGTCGGTGTCAGTGCGGGCCCGTACGCTGGCCGCATGGCGAATCAAGGCGCTTCACGGGCCGCTCGGCCCACTGCGGAGCCGACGGCCGGGGCGGCGTCGGCCGGGGCGGCGGAGGCCGCGGAGGGGCCCGCGAAGGCTCCGGCGAAGAAGGCCCCTGCGAAGAAGGATCCGGCTACGAAGGCATCCGCCGCGAAGGCTCTGGCCGCGAAGGCCCCTGCCAGGAAGACCGCCCCTGCGAGGAAGGCCGCCCCTGCGAGGAAGGCCGCCCCTGCGAGGAAGGCTCCGGCCAAGGAGGTATCCGCCGCGAAGGCCCCGGCGAAGAAGGCTCCGGCTACGAAGGCATCCGCCGCGAAGGTCCCGGCGAAAAAGGCTCCTGCGCAGAAGGCCCCGGCCAAGAAGGCCGCCCCCGCGAAGGCCCCCGCCGGAGGTGTGAAGGGTGCCGTTCAGGGCGTGAAGGCCCCCGCCGCGCCCAAGTCGCACACGGCCCTCGTCCGCCAGGCCCGCCGCATCAACCGCGAGCTCGCCGACGTGTACCCGTACGCGCACCCGGAGCTCGACTTCGAAAACCCGTTCCAATTGCTCGTGGCGACCGTCCTCTCCGCGCAGACGACGGACCTGCGGGTCAATCAGACGACACCGGCCCTCTTCGCCAAGTACCCGACCCCGGAGGACCTCGCCGCGGCGAATCCGGAGGAGGTCGAGGAGCTGATCCGGCCGACCGGGTTCTTCCGCGCCAAGACCCGGTCGATCATGGGCCTCTCCGCCGCCCTGCGGGACGACTTCGGCGGCGAGGTGCCCGGCCGCCTCGAAGACCTGGTCAAGCTGCCCGGCGTGGGCCGCAAGACCGCCTTCGTCGTCCTGGGCAACGCCTTCGGCGTCCCCGGCATCACCGTGGACACCCACTTCGGCCGTCTGGTGCGCCGCTGGAAGTGGACGGATCAGACCGACCCGGACAAGGTCGAGGCCGTCGTCGGCGGCCTCTTCCCCAAGAGCGACTGGACGATGCTGTCGCACCGCGTGATCTTCCACGGCCGCCGCATCTGCCACGCCCGCAAGCCCGCGTGCGGCGCCTGCCCGATCGCCCCCCTCTGCCCGTCGTACGGAGAGGGCGAGACGGACCCGGAGAAGGCCGAGAAGCTCCTGAAGTACGAGAAGGGCGGTCTTCCGGGCCAGCGCCTCAAGCCCCCGCCGGACTATCCGGGCAGGGCCGCGCCGCCGCTCGGCGCCACGGGGTGATCGAGGAACCATCCGCGGGGCCGGTGGCGTTGTGGAGAGATGGAGGGGCGGACGGGGGACCGCGGGGGGACCGGGGTTCCGATGACGCACGCGAGTGACACGCACACAGGCGGCAGGGACATGAGCGACGACGGCGAGAAGCACGGCACGGACTCCCACGGGGCGCGGGGCCCCCACACCCACGAGACCCCGGGCGGAGCCAGGCCCCACCCGCCGGGCGGCGCCCAGGCCCACCCCGCCCCGGGCGCCCCCCGGGCGCGGCAGCCGCACGCTCCCCGCACGCAGACCGTCGGCGCCTCCCGCGCGCAGGGCGCCACCGCCCCCCGGGACACCCCGGCCCCGGACACCCCCGCCCTTCCGCACCCCGAGCGGACCCTCCTCACCACCGAAGGCCTGCCCTCCTGGCTCGCCCCCGTCGTGCGGGCGGCCGCCACCGTCCGGCCCGACCAGCTCAGCAGGTTCCTGCCGCCGGAGGGCGGCGGCGGGCGCCAGTCCGCCGTGCTCGTCCTCTTCGGCGAGGGCGAGCGGGGGCCCGAGCTGCTCCTCATGGAGCGGGCGGGCTCGCTGCGCTCGCACGCGGGGCAGCCCTCGTTCCCCGGCGGCGCCCTGGACCCGGAGGACGGGGACCCGCAGGGCGAGGGGCCGCTGCGCGCGGCCCTCAGGGAGGCCGAGGAGGAGACCGGGCTCGACCCGCGCGGCGTCCAGCTCTTCGGGGTGCTGCCGAGCCTGTTCATCCCCGTGAGCGATTTCGTCGTGACGCCCGTCCTCGGCTGGTGGCGCGCGCCGAGCCCGGTGGGCGTCGTCGACCCGGCCGAGACCGCCCGGGTCTTCACCGTCCCCGTGGCGGACCTCACGGACCCGGCGAACCGCGCGATGGCCGTGCACCCGCGCGGGCACCAGGGCCCCGCCTTCCTCGTGGAGTCCGCCCTGGTCTGGGGGTTCACCGCCGGGGTCATCGACAGGATCCTGCACTTCGCCGGGTGGGAGCGCCCGTGGGACAGGGACCGCCGCGTCCCGCTCGACTGGGGCTCATGACAAGGTTGCGGGACCGAGGCCACCGGGGCCGAGGGCGGCGCGCCCGCGAGGCGTGGCGCGTACCGGCGAGCGCTGGGCGGGGACTCATGCGAGGCGAGGACTGAATCGGTGAACGTGCTGGACATCCTGCTGCTGCTCGCCGCGGTGTGGTTCGCGATCGTCGGCTACCGCCAGGGCTTCGTCGTCGGCATCCTGTCCGTGATCGGCTTCCTCGGCGGCGGTCTCGTCGCGGTGTATCTGCTCCCCGTCGTCTGGGACGCCATGACCGACGAGGGCGCGAAGGTGACGACGACCGCGGCGGTCATCGCCGTCGTCGTGGTGATCGTCTGCGCCTCCGTCGGCCAGGCCTTCACCACCCACCTGGGCAACAAGCTGCGCCGGTACATCACCTGGCAGCCCGCCAGAGCCCTGGACGCCACCGGCGGCGCCCTGGTCAACGTGGTCGCGATGCTCCTGGTCGCCTGGCTGATCGGCTCCCTCCTCGCGGGCACGACGCTGCCGACCTTCGGCAAGGAGGTCCGCAACTCCAAGGTGCTGCTCGGCATCGACCGCGCCCTGCCCGGGCAGGCCGACACCTGGTTCACGGACTTCACCTCGGTCCTCGCGAGGAACGGCTTCCCGCAGGTCTTCAGCCCGTTCTCGAACGAGCCGATCAAGGAGGTCCCGCCGCCCGACTCGAAGCTGGCCCGCAGCCAGGTCGCCGTCACCGCCAAGCGCTCCATCGTGAAGGTCAGTGGTGACGCGCACAGCTGCGGCAAGGCCCTCGAAGGCACCGGCTTCGTCTTCGCCCCGCGCCGCGTCATGACGAACGCGCACGTGGTCGGCGGGGTGGACGAGCCCCGCGTGCAGATAGGCGGTGAGGCCGAGAAGTACGACGCGAAGGTCGTGCTCTACGACTGGGAGCGCGACATCGCCGTGCTCGACGTGCCCTCGCTGCCCGCCCCCGCCCTGAAGTTCGCCTCGGGCGACGCCGTGAGCGGCAACGGCGCGATCGTGGCGGGCTTCCCGGAGGACGGCCCGTACACCGTCCGCCCCGCGCGCGTGCGCGGCCGCATCACGGCCAAGGGCCCGGACATCTACCACCGGGGCACGGTCCGCCGCGATGTGTACTCGCTGTACGCCACGGTCCGCCAGGGCAACTCCGGCGGCCCGCTGCTCACCCCGAAGGGCGAGGTCTACGGCGTCGTGTTCGCCAAGTCGCTTGACGACCCCGACACCGGCTACGCCCTGACGGCGGACGAGATCCGCGAGGACATCGAGCGGGGCCGCACCGCCAACCAGGAGGTCGACAGCCAGGGGTGCGCGCTGTAGCGGCGTACGGGAAGCGGGTCAGTCGCGTGTGTGCCGCAACCGCGCCGACACCCAGCGCGCGCGGCGCCGCAGGATGCGCGGGATGCCGATGGCCTGTGCGGATGCCGAATGCTCCGGGTAGCCCTGTTCGCGCGGGCCGCCGCCCCTCTCGTGGCCGTTCACCACGGTGGCCGCCCGGCGCTTGCGTGCTACGTCACTGTAGTCGTGCGTCCAGCCCATACCCGGACGTGTGCCCGTGCCTCAAGGTCGGTAACCGCGCACAGGGGCCCCAATTGGCCTATGCGCCAGGCAATTGGCGTTCGTAGGACTGACGTTCCCGCATTCGGGTGACGCCGCGGCGGCGGGAGGCGTCAGCGGTCGGGCTCGGGGTCCTTCAGCCAGCTCACCAGCTCGTTGGAGAAGGCCACCGGGTCCTCCTCGTGCGGGAAGTGCCCCAGGCCGTCGAACAGCCGCCAGCGGTACGGCGCTTCGACGTACTCGCCGGAACCGGCCGAGCTGCGGGTGCGCATCACCGGGTCGAGGGACCCGTGCACATGGAGCGTGGGCACGCGCACCGGGCGCTTCATGCGCCGGTTGAACTGGATCCCGTCGGGGCGCGCCATGGACCGCACCATCCAGCGGTACGGCTCGATCGAGCAGTGCGCCGTCGAGGGGATGCACATCGCGCGCCGGTACGTCTCCACGGCCTCGTCGTCCGGGAGGCGCGGCCCCGACCAGTCCCGCAGCAGCCGGCCGACCAGGGCGCCGTCGTCCGCGACGAGCTGACGCTCCGGGATCCACGGCCGCTGGAAGCCCCACACGTAGGACCCGGCGGCGGTCTGCTTCGTGTCCCGCAGCATCGCCGAGCGCCAGCGCCGGGGGTGCGGCATGGAGGTGACGGCGAGGCGGCGCACCAGCTTGGGCCGCATCACGGCGGCGGTCCAGGCGAGGTAGCCGCCCAGGTCGTGGCCGACGAGCGCGGCGTCGGGCTCCCCGAGGGAGCGCACCACGCCGGTGATGTCCAGGGCCAGATTGGCCGGGTCGTAGCCGCGCGGGGTGCGGTCGCTGCCGCCGACGCCCCGCAGGTCCATGGCCACCGCGCGGAAGCCCGCGTCGGCGAGCGAGACGAGCTGGTGCCGCCAGGCCCACCAGAACTGCGGGAAGCCGTGGAGCAGCAGCACCAGCGGCCCGTCACCGAGCTCCGCGATGTGGAAGCGGGCGCCGTTGGCGGCGACGTCCCGGTGCGTCCAGGGTCCTTCGACGCGTACGGCCGACGCGGTCGCGGAGGCGTGCTGGGGGGTATTGGCGGGGTCCGTCATGCAGTCGAGCGTGCCACAGCGTCGGCCCGCTCACCCTTCTCCAGCTCAAGGGCGCTCGTCGCAGGGGTCACGGGGCGCGGATGCGGCTTGACGTTCTGCAGTACGGCAGCCGTCTCCTTGGCCGCGGCCGCGGCCTTCTGCGGGCCCTTGCCCTTGGCGGCCTTCTTGGCGAAGATCACGCCGATCCAGGCGAGCACGCCCGCCACCAGGACGTTCGCCGCGAAGGACAGCACGAAGCAGATCGCGAGGTTCCAGCCGCTCCAGGTGCGGATGCCGTAGGCCAGGGCGAAGCTCAGCATCGGCAGCGAGAAGATGAGGACGGCGACGGCCGCGATGAACGCGGCGCTGCCGATCGCACCGCGCTTGACGTCCTGCGTCAGCTGGGCCTTGACCAGCGCGATCTCGTCGTGCACCAGCTCCGACATCTCTTTGCTCGCCGCGGAGACGAGCTGGCCGAGGCTGCGTTCGGTGCCGACGGGACCGTCGGGTGCGCTCATCGCGTACTCCTCATTTCTCTGTCTGCCGGTCGGCGTGCGCAATCCTGCCGCCCCGGGACCGGCGCCGCGCGGAAGGTTCTGGACAGATCATGCCGGACCGTGGTCCGGATCGCCCGACCCGGCTGACGTTTCCGCCCGCCTGCGGTGCTCGGCGGCCTTCTTCTCGTAGATCTCCGCCATCCGCAAGTGGTAATCCGGATTGTCCTGCTCGTAGATGTCCGGGATGCCGTCGAGGTCCTCGTCGCGCTCCTCGTCGTCGCACATCACGCGGTACTTGCGGTTGCGGAGCTTCAGCAGGACGGTGGCGAGCACGGCCGCGATCAGGGAGCCGACGAGGACCGCCGCCTTGACCTCGTCGGTGAGGGCCGGGTCGTCGCTGAAGGCCAGCTCGCCGATGAGCAGCGAGACGGTGAAGCCGATGCCCGCGAGCGAGGCGACCGCGAAGACGTCCGGCCAGGCCAGGTCGTCGTTCAGCTCGGCCCGGGTGAAGCGGGCGGCGAGCCAGGTGCCGCCGAAGATGCCGACCGCCTTGCCGACGACCAGGCCGAGGACCACGCCGAGCGTCTCGGGCCGCGTGAAGACATCGCCGAGCGCGCCGCCGGAGACCGCGACCCCGGCGCTGAACAGGGCGAACAGCGGTACCGCGAGGCCCGCGGAGAGGGGGCGTACGAGGTGCTCGATGTGCTCGCCGGGGGAGTGCGGCTCGCCCTCCTCGCGGTGGCAGCGCAGCATCAGGCCCATGGCGACACCGGCGATGGTGGCGTGGACGCCGCTGTTGTACATCAGGCCCCAGATGACCAGGGCGAGCGGCACGTAGACGTACCAGCCGCGGACGCCCTTGCGCAGAAGCAGCCAGAAGACGGCGAGGCCGATGACGGCACCGGCGAGCGCGGCGAAGTTCAGGTCACTGGTGAAGAAGATCGCGATGATCATGATCGCGAAGAGGTCGTCGACGACGGCGAGCGTGAGCAGGAAGGCGCGCAGCGCCGACGGCAGGGAGGTGCCGATGACCGCGAGCACCGCGAGCGCGAAGGCGATGTCGGTCGCGGTGGGCACGGCCCACCCGTCCGTGGAGCCGCCGCCGACCGTGTTGACCAGCGTGTAGACGAGCGCCGGGACGGCCATGCCGCAGATCGCGGCGATGACGGGCAGCGCGGCCGCCTTGGGGTCGCGCAGGTCGCCCGCGACCAGCTCGCGCTTGAGCTCGATCCCGGCGACGAAGAAGAAGACCGCGAGCAGCCCGTCCGCGGCCCAGTGCTGCACGGACAGGTCGAGGCCGAGCGAGCCGGGGCCCAGATGGAAGTCCCGAACGCTCTCGTAGCTCTCCTTGAGCGGGGTGTTCGCCCAGATCAGGGCCGCTACGGCGGCGATGAGCAGCAGGACGCCACCGACCGTCTCGGTGCGCAGCGCGTTCGCCACGAAGGTGCGCTCGGGCAGGGAGAGGCGTCCGAGGAACTTGCGGTTGGTGGGGGTGGGCGCGGCCACAGGAGTCGACCTCCGGTCGGGTAGGCAGGGCTGAGCACATGCCGACCAGACTTCCCGGCGCACCTGATGATTCTTGTCGCGTTGTTGACGTTGATCCTTAGCTTATCTAATCGCTTGGGGCTGGCTGCGGCGGGGGTGTCCGGCAAAAGCCACCTTAAGGACAAAAGAAGACACCCGGCGCGCGGGGCGCCGGGTGCCTCGGGGCGCCCCTAGGGGGCGCGGGGAACTGCGCGATCAGCCACGGAGAACCCGCAGCCGACCGATGAGGGGATCAGTCCTCGCTCGGCGCAGCCGGAAGCTTGGACTGGATGAGGTCCATCACGGAGGAGTCGGTCAGCGTGGTGACGTCACCGAGCTGGCGGTTCTCCGCGACATCCCGCAGCAGCCGCCGCATGATCTTCCCGGAACGGGTCTTCGGCAGCTCGGCCACCGGCAGGATCCGCTTGGGCTTGGCGATCGGGCCGAGCGTCGCGCCCACGTGGTTGCGCAGGTCCGCGACGAGCCCCTCGTCCTCGGCGTTCGCCGTGCCCCGCAGGATCACGAAGGCGACGATGGCCTGGCCGGTGGTCTCGTCCGCCGCGCCCACGACCGCCGCCTCGGCGACCGACGGGTGCGAGACGAGCGCCGACTCCACCTCGGTGGTGGAGATGTTGTGCCCGGACACGAGCATCACGTCGTCGACCCGGCCGAGCAGCCAGATGTCGCCGTCCTCGTCCTTCTTGGCGCCGTCCCCGGCGAAGTACTTGCCCTCGAAGCGCGACCAGTACGTGTCGATGAACCGCTGGTCGTCGCCCCAGATGGTGCGCAGCATCGACGGCCACGGCTCGGTGAGGACCAGATAGCCACCGCCGCCGTCGGGCACCTCGTTCGCCTCGTCGTCGACGACGGTCGCGGCGATGCCCGGCAGCGCGCGCTGGGCGGAGCCCGGCTTGGTCTCGGTCACGCCGGGCAGCGGCGAGATCATCATCGCGCCGGTCTCGGTCTGCCACCAGGTGTCCACGATCGGGCAGTTGTCACCGCCGATGTGCTTGCGGTACCAGACCCACGCCTCGGGGTTGATCGGCTCGCCCACAGAGCCGAGCACCCGCAGGCTGCTGAGGTCGAACTTCGCGGGGATGTCGTCGCCCCACTTCATGAACGTACGGATCGCCGTGGGCGCCGTGTACAGGATCGTCACCCCGTACTTCTGCACGATCTCCCAGAAGCGGCCCTGGTGCGGGGTGTCCGGCGTGCCCTCGTAGATCACCTGCGTCGCGCCGTTCGACAGCGGTCCGTACGTGATGTACGAGTGGCCCGTCACCCAGCCGATGTCGGCCGTGCACCAGTAGACGTCGGTCTCCGGCTTGAGGTCGAAGACGGCGTGGTGGGTGTACGACGCCTGGGTCAGATAGCCGCCCGACGTGTGCAGGATGCCCTTGGGCTTCCCCGTGGTGCCCGACGTGTACAGGATGAACAGCGGCTGCTCGGCCTCGAACGCCTCCGGGGAGTGCTCGGCCGACTGCCGCCCGACCACGTCGTGCCACCACAGGTCGCGGCCCTCGGTCCAGGCCACCTCCTGCTCCGTGCGCCGTACGACGAGGACCTTGTCGACGCCCTCCACCCGGCTCAGGGCCTCGTCGACCGCGGGCTTGAGCGCGGACGGCTTGCCCCGGCGGTAGCCGCCGTCGGCGGTGATGACGAGCTTGGCGTCGGCGTCCTTGATGCGGGCGGCGATCGCGTCGGCGGAGAAGCCGCCGAAGACCACCGAGTGCGCGGCGCCGATGCGGGCGCACGCCAGCATCGCCACGACCGCCTCGGGGATCATCGGCAGATAGACGGCGACCCGGTCGCCCTTGCCGACGCCCAGCTCCGTCAGGGCGTTGGCGGCACGGCTCACCTCGTCCTTCAACTCGGCGTAGGTGATGGCACGGCTGTCGCCGGGCTCGCCCTCGAAGTGGATGGCCACCCGGTCGCCGTGGCCCGCCTCGACGTGGCGGTCCACGCAGTTGTACGCGACGTTGAGCTTGCCGTCCTCGAACCACTTCGCGAACGGCGGGTTCGACCAGTCGAGCGTCTTGGTCGGTTCGGTGGCCCAGGTCAGCCGACGGGCCTGCTCGGCCCAGAAGCCGAGCCTGTCAGCCTTGGCCTGCTCGTACGCGTCCGCGCTGACGTTGGCCCGCGCGGCCAGATCGGCCGGCGGCGCGAAGCGACGCTCCTCCTTCAAGAGGTTGGCCAGGCTTTCGTTACTCACGACATCTCCCTTTCTCAGGGTGTCCGTTGTGTCCCAAGCCACAGCTCATCAGACACCCGGCCCTGGTGACAAGGGCTTGCCGGAAATTGGTTTAGACCTGTAAAGGGTGGCAGGTAGGGGGCGGTCGACATAGGCGGCGCGCCGGAGCGTGCGCGATCTTGCGTGCCCCCCCCCGGAGCGCGGAGCGGTGGGCCTCCCGCAGGGGAGACCCACCGCTGTCGGCCGGTCGGCGCGTTTCAGCCCGTCGGCGTGGCCTCCGCGCGGGGCGAGGGCCGCACCTGGTCTGGTCGGGGCGAAGGCCGCACCTGGCTGAACACCTCGTGCGGCAGGGGCCGGTCGCCGGGGGAGCCGCAGCGCGTGCCGGGCGCGCCGCCGGGACCCTCGGACAGCAGATAGGCCTGGGCCTCGCCGACGTGGAAGTACATCCCGTGCAGCTCCAAGGACCCCTCGGCGAGGCGTCGCGCGACCGCCTCGTGGGCCCGCAGATGCTCCAGCTGCTGGACCACGTTGGTCAGGCACAGCTGCTCCACCGCGTCCGCGGGCGCCCGCCCGGCGAGCCGCGGGGCGATCCCGCCGGAGGGCTCGGCGGTGCTGGACGCGGCCATCCGCTCCAGGCTCGGCAGACCGTGCCGCAGCCACCGCTTGAGCGGCGTCTGCGCCCCGGACGGCGGCGAGCTGAGCAGCGCCTGCATCGCCCCGCACCCCGAATGCCCGCACACGGTGATGGACTTGACCTCCAGGACGTCCACCGCGTACTCGATCGCGGCGGCGACCGAGTCGTCGCCGCTCTCGGCGCCGGGCAGCGGCACCAGATTGCCCACGTTCCGCACGACGAAGAGGTCGCCCGGGCCGCTGGACGTGATCATGGAGGTGACGACCCGGGAGTCGGCACACGTCAGGAACAGCTGCACGGGCCGCTGCCCCTCGCGGGCGAGCCGGGCCAGCTCTCCTCGCACCCGGGGGGCCGTGTGCTGCTGGAAGGCGCTGATGCCCTGGGCCAGTTCGTGCTGGTGGTGGGGGTGGTCGTGGGGGGCGTCGGGGGAGTGCTGCGGGGGCGCCTCGCAGTTGTGGTTGCGCCACGGCGTCCAGGGGCGGCAGCTGCAGTGGGCGATCCTGGCGGGCTCGGCGATCCGCTGGCCGCCACGGCCGGTGATCTCGGCCGTGCCGCCGTGCGCGGCGTGCGCGTCCTGCCAGCTCTGCAGCGTCTCGTACGCCGCGTGGTCCATGAAGGAGCCGTCCAGCTCCACGACGGCGTGCGCCCGGTGCGGGATGTGGTGCAGACAGCGGCTGAGGCGGGGCACGGCGAGGAACGTCAACTGGCCTCGGACGTGCACATGATGGACTCCTTCCGGGTCTTCGTCGCAGGTGATGCGGGTGCGGGCGAGGCGGTGCAGGGCCACGGCCACGGCGGCGGCGACGCCGAGCGCCACCCCTTCGAGGACGCCGAGCACGACCACGCCGAGGGTGGTGACCGCGTAGACCAGGATCTCGCGGTGCCGGGTGACGGTACGGATGTGGTTCAGGCTGACCATCTGGATGCCGACGGCCATGACGAGGGCGGCAAGGGCGGCGAGCGGGATCAGCTCCAGGACGGGCACGAGCAGCAGGGCGGCTACTACTACCCAAACGCCGTGCAGCATCGTGGAGTTCCTGCTGACGGCACCCGCCCGGACATTCGCCACGCTGCGCACCGCGACTCCGGCGACGGGGAGGCCGCCGAGCAGGCCGGAGACGATGTTCGACACGCCTTGGCCGCGCAGCTCGCGGTCGAGATCGGAACGGCCCACTCCGGGGGGCGGGCCCGGGCGGCCGGACGTGAGCTTGTCGATGGCGACCGCGCCGAGCAGCGACTGCACGCTGCACACCAGCGTGATCGTGAGCACGGCCGCCACCAGGCCGAGCGCGGGCCCTTCGGGCAGTCCGGCGAGCGCGTGGCTGCGCCAGGACGGCAGGTCGACCTTGTCCAGACGGAGCGCGGCGAAGCCCGCGAGCGCCGTGGCGGCGGCGACGGCTACCAGGGGCGCGGGCAGGACGCGCGCGGCGCGGCCCGCGCGCCCGGGCAGCCGCGGCCAGACGAGCAGCAGGAGGAGGGTCAGGAGGCTGATCGACAGGGCGGCCGGGCGCACCTCGGCCAACTGGGCGGGCAGCGCGCGGAGGTTGGCGATCACGGAGCTCTGCGGGGTGCCGCCGAGCACGATGTGCAACTGGGCGACCGCGATGGTGACGCCGATCCCGGCGAGCATGCCGTGTACGACGGCGGGGCTGACGGCGAGGGCCGTGCGGGCCACGCGCAGACAGCCGAGGCCCACCTGGGTGAGCCCGGCGAGGACGGTGATCGCGCAGGTGGTGCGCCAGCCGTAGCGCTGGATGAGGTCGGCGGTGACGACGGTGAGCCCGGCGGCGGGGCCGCTGACCTGGAGCGGGGACCCGGCGAGACGGCCCCCGACGACGCCGCCGACGGCCGCGGCGACGAGGCCCGCCTGGAGGGGCGCTCCGGTGGCCAGGGCGATGCCCAGGGACAGGGGCAGGGCGATGAGGAACACGGCGATCGACGCGGAGAGGTCGGCGCCCGCGATGCGGAAGGCGCGGCGCGGCGGTGGCGCGTGCGGCTGCCGGGCGCTTGCGGCCGGGGCCGAGTCGGTGGCGCGTGAGGGGACGCTGGCAGACATTTTCCCGACTCCTCCGGGGCGGCGCGGTCGCGGAACAGGTGGGCCTCCGACGGGCTGCCGGAGGGCGGGTCGCGGCCGTGGGTCACGGCGTTGCAGCGGCGGGACGACTCAACTCTCGGTAAACGAATCGTAATGCAGAGTAAAGGTCACGGCAGGATTTTCGGCGCAAATGGGGCAAGCGATCACCTCAACGAGTGATTAAGCCTATTCATCGGCTTGTCGTAATGGGGCTCCCGTACCTCTGTGCGAAGTTGCTCGGGTTCTGTCCCGATTCGTACGGAAGTAGGTGGGCGGATGGCCGCCAACCAGAGGACTGCCGCCGCGGCCGGGCTCGCCGCCCTCGTGGTCTGCGTCGCGGCCCTGGCCGGGTGCGGGAGTGGCGCGTCCGACACGAAGAAGAGTGCGCGCGAGGGCGCGCACGGCGCGAAGAAGCCGGCTGGTGCCGCCGCGCCCAAGTCGCCGGTCCGGCTGATCGGCGACGGCTCCACGGCCTTCACCGGCAAGCAACCGCTACTGCCCCGGCCGGAACGCCTCGGACCGGGTCAGAAGCCACCACAGTTCGTGGTCTTCTCCTGGGACGGCGCGGGCGAGGACGGGCAGAAGCTCTTCTCGCACTTCCGCAAGGTCGCCAAGCGCAACAACGCCACGATGACCTACTTCCTCAGCGGCGTGTACATGCTTCCGCAGGAGAAGCGCGGGCTCTACAAGCCGCCGCAGCACCTGGCAGGCAGCTCGGACATCGGCTTCAACGACCGCGAGGGAATCAAGGACACCGTGGACCAGCTCCGCGGCGCCTGGCTCGAGGGCAACGAGATCGGCACGCACTTCAACGGCCACTTCTGCGGCGCGGGCCGGGGCGTCGACGAGTGGTCCGTCGACGACTGGAAGAGCGAGATCCAGCAGGCCAAGTCCTTTGTGAAGGCCTGGAAGACGAACGCGGGCATGAAGAGCGCCCTGCCGCTGCCCTTCGACTACGACAAGGAGCTCATCGGCGCCCGCACCCCCTGCCTCGAAGGCCGGAAGAACTTCATGCGGGCGGCGCGCGAACTCGGCTTCCGCTACGACACCAGCGGGGTGAACAACCAGCTCTGGCCCGAGAAGAAGGAGGGCCTGTGGGACCTGTCGATGCAGCTCGTCCCCGTCCCCGGGCGCGGCTTCGAGACGCTCACCATGGACTACAACTTCATGGTGAACCAGTCCGGTTCGACCTCCCAGGGCGATCCGTCCCGGCATGAGTACTGGGGCGACCAGATGCGCGACGGCCTCCTCAAGGGCTTCGACCGCGCCTACTACGGCAACCGCGCGCCCCTGATCATCGGCAACCACTTCGAGTCCTGGAACGGCGGCACGTACATGCGCGCCATCGAGGAGACCATCGAGCGGGTCTGCACCAAGAGGGACGTGCGGTGCGTGTCCTTCCGGCAGCTCGCCGACTGGCTGGACGCCCAGGACCCGCAGGTCCTCGCCAAACTGACCAAGCTCGGCGTCGGCAAGGCCCCCAAGGAGGGCTGGCCCGCCTTCCTCTCGGCCCGCCCGGCCCCGGCGCCCAAGGGGGTCCCGGGGGCCGAACCGGCCAAGAGGTAGCGGCGAGCCGCCCGTGGGGGACCGCCCGCCTGTGGGCCCCGGCGGGGGCGCCTCCGGCGGGGCCTCTCAAGCCGTGGCGACCGCTTCCTCGCGCAGGACGAAGTCGGGGTCGACCTGGGACGCCAGGTCGGCTCCGGTCCTGGCGTTGCCCCAGCTCTGCGCGTTCTTCAGGTGGAAGTGCACCATCTGGCGCGTGTACCGCTCCCAGTCGCGGTGCTCGTACGTGGCGTCGACGGCGTCCTGGAGCGTCCGCAGGGCGGCGCGGGTGGTGTCCTCCAGGAGGGCGAACCGGGGCGGGCGGCCCTTCTCCATGGAGCGCACCCAGTCCGAGTGCCCGACGGTCACCAGGAGGTCCTCGCCGACCTGCTCGCGGAGGAAGTCGATGTCGTCCTGGCCCTGGACCTTGTTGCCCACGACCTTCAGGGCGACGCCGAAGTCCAGTGCGTAGTCCCGGTACTGGCGGTAGACGGAGACCCCCTTCCGGGTCGGCTCGGCGACGAGGAACGTCATGTCGAAGCGGGTGAACATTCCGGAGGCGAAGGAGTCCGATCCGGCGGTCATGTCGACGACGGCGTACTCGTCACGGCCGTCGACCAGGTGGTTCAGACACAGCTCCACCGCTCCGGTCTTGGAGTGGTAGCAGGCGACACCGAGGTCGGATTCGGTGAACGGCCCGGTGACCATCAAACGCACGGCGCCGCCGTCGAGTTCCACCGGCCGCGCGCACGCGTCGTACACCGGGTTCTGCTCGCGGAGCCGCAGCAGCCGGGAGCCGTCACCGGGCGGTGTCGTCTTGATCATCGTCTCGGCGGAGGCGATGCGCGGGTTGGCACCCCGCAGATAGTCCTTGATGAGCGGCAGCCGCGCGCCCATGGCGGGCAGCTCGGCGGCCTGCTCGTCATCGAGGCCGAGCGCGGCGCCGAGGTGCTGGTTGATGTCGGCGTCCACCGCGACGACGGGTGCGCCGGTGGCGGCGAGGTGTCGGATGAAGAGCGAGGACAGCGTGGTCTTGCCGCTGCCACCCTTCCCCACGAAAGCGATTTTCATGGTCGGTTAGCGTAGTGGCGAGCCCTGCGGCACACCGGTCCTTGAGTGAAGAAGACCACTCCTTCGTGGGGCGGCGGCCCCGAGTGCGTAGGGTCGTACTCATGAGTACGACACCTGATCCGCTGGCTCCCCTGGGCGCCCTGCCCGGCGTCCCGGAGGCCGTGGACTCCGTGCGCAAGGCCGTGGACCGCGTCTACGGACACCGGATCATGCGCCGCCGCAGCAACGAGATCACCTCGGAGGCCGCGCTGCGCGGAGCCCGTGGTTCCGCCGCGCTGTCCGGTGCCGCGTGGGCGCTCGAAGAGGTGCGCAGGCGCAGCGACTTCAGCGGTGACGCCGAGGCGCGCGTCGTGGGCGCCGCGCTGCGGCTCACGGCCGAGGCGGGGCAGCTGCTCTCGATCTGGCGCCAGTCGCCGCTACGGGTCCTCGCGCGGCTGCATCTGGTCGCGGCGGCCGACTCGGACGAGGCGGCTGGCCGTCCACGCCTCCCGGGCGAGCCGGTCGACGAGCCCCTGGACGGGCCCGTGGCCGCGCTGGCGCTGCCGGACGCCGACGAGGTGGCGGGGCGCCTGGAGGGGCTCTCGCGCATCGTCGTCGCGGGCAGTTCGGCACCCGCCCTGGTGACGGCGTCCGTCGTGCACGGGGAACTGGCGGTGCTGCGGCCCTTCGGCTCGCACAACGGTCTGGTCGCGCGTGCGGCCGAGCGCGTGGTCCTGGTGGGCAGCGGGCTCGATCCGAAGTCGGTCTGCCCGGCCGAGGCAGGCCACGCGGAGCTGGGGCGCGACGCCTACGCGGCGGCGCTCGCGGGCTACGCGTCCGGGACGCCGGAGGGGGTCGCCGCCTGGATCGCCCACTGCGGCAAGGCCGTTGAGCTGGGTGCCAGGGAGTCGACGGCGGTGTGCGAGGCGCTGCAGCGGGGCGCTGCCTGAGGTGTGCGACCGGCCCTGAACAGGGTTGCGGCGGTACGAGATGTCGTACCGCCGCTGGCATGTCCACCGGGTTACCAAGCGTCCTCGAATCATGTGCCCATCAGGTCGGGAACTTTGCCCGTCACCTGGTGCGGCTGGCCCGTAATCGACGGGTCGACGTCGCGTGGGTGCTCGGTGTTCATGCTTCGGTCCGTGGGGCCAATTCTGCGGTTGAAGGTAATCCTCTCGGATGTCCTTGGTCTCGCGGGCCGTTGACTCCTTTGTACTACTGTCCTGGGGGAAGCGGAAGCCCTGGCCGCACTTCTTTACTTTTAGGTTCAAACAAGGGTGAATCGGACGGGGCTTTCCGGTCGCCCCTCGAAGCCTGGGTGCATCCCCACGCGCGCGTGTCAGCTCGCTGCCGCGGCGCGGCGTCGGGTGGCGAGCCAGACCAGGCCCGCGGTGGCCGCCGCGGCCCCCACCGCCGCCGCGGCGACGAGCGCCGGGCGCGGCGGCGCGGGCAGCCGCTGCTTGAGCCGCACCGGGCGGTGGAAGTCCAGGATCGGCCACTCGCGCGCGAGGGCCTCGCGGCGCAGCGCCCGGTCGGGGTTGACGGCGTGCGGGTGGCCCACGGCCTCGAGCATCGGCATGTCGGTGAACGAGTCGCTGTAGGCGTAGCAGCGCTCCAGGTCGTACCCCTCCGACTCGGCGAGCTCCTTGATCGCCTCCGCCTTCGTCGGGCCGTACGCGTAGTACTCCACCTCACCCGTGAAGCAGCCGTCGGGGCCGACGACCATCCGGGTGGCCACCACCCGGTCCGCGCCGAGCAGTTCACCGATCGGTTCGACCACCTCAGCGCCCGAGGTGGAGACGATGACGACGTCCCGCCCGGCGGTGTGGTGCTGCTCGATGAGCGAGGCGGCCTCGTCGTAGATGAGCGGGTCGATCAGGTCGTGCAGGGTCTCGGCGACGATCTCCTTGACCTGCTGCACGTTCCACCCCCGGCAGAGCGCGGACAGGTACGCGCGCATCCGCTCCATCTGGTCGTGGTCGGCGCCGCCGGCGAGGAACACGAACTGGGCGTACGCGGTCCGCAGTACCGCTCGGCGGTTGATCAGGCCGCCTTGGTAGAACGACTTGCTGAAGGTGAGGGTGCTCGACTTCGCAATGACCGTCTTGTCCAGGTCAAAGAAGGCGGCCGTGCGAGGCAAGGAGTGGTTTTCCACGAGCCCGAGCATAGGCGCCCACCATTCGGCGTAAGCTGAGGCGCGTGGGTTTGCCTGAGAAGGCTCTCGGGTACACCATGGAAGTCACGGATCGTTCGCGACCGTGCTAACCCGGTCTGGCTCCTCCCCCCCCCGAGTCGGACCGAGGGGACGACCCCCGCTCTCCCCCCCGGCGGGGGTCGTCGCATGTCCGGATGGGTTTTCACCCCCGGTTTCTGATCTTAAATGCTCGCTGAGCGCCCTCGTGGGCCGCTTTGGCGGTGCTGAGCCCTGCCCAAGATTCATCACTGTGTGTAGTCGCGGCGCTGCGCTGCGGAAGTCGTTCGGGTCCTCACCGGTATGGGTGACGGAGATATTCACAGCCCCCGTCTTCTCCACAGTTATTGACCAAGATCCACACGATTTCCGGGAGCGCAGCACGCTGATTCCGCTCGTGAAGTTCATGGCCGGATTCCATTGGCCGGTCTCCGCGGGCTCGGATCCGGATGCGCACAGGCGCGCATTCGAAGGACTTGCAGCGAGAGGGGGCTGGAGATCGTGGGCGGAGTCATTGCGGGCGACGCGTCGCCGCCGTCCGACGGGCGGCCGGGCGCACCACTGATCGTCACCGAGGACGCGGACCTGCTGGATGACCTGCTGCGGCTGTGCGCCGCGGCGGGTGCGCGACCCGAGGTGCACCACGGGGTGCCGGAGCGCGAGGGCGGCAGGGACACCTGGGCGTCGGCCCCGCTCGTCCTGGTCGGGGACGACGCGGTGGACCGGGTGCGCGGAGCCGCGCGGCGGCGCGGGGTCGTACTGGTTGGGCGGGATCAGGACGATTCCGACGTATGGCGGCGCGCGGTGGAGATCGGCGCCGAGCAGGTCCTCGTCCTGCCGGACGGCGAGCAGTGGCTGGTGGACCGCATCGCCGACGTGGCCGAGGGCGTGGGGCGGCCCGCCCTCACCCTCGGCGTCATCGGCGGCCGGGGCGGCGCCGGGGCCTCCACCCTGGCCTGCGCGCTCGCCGTCACGGCGGCGCGCGCCCGGCGGCGCACCATGCTCATCGACGCCGACCCGCTGGGCGGTGGGCTCGACGTCCTGCTCGGCGGAGAGACCGCGGACGGGCTGCGCTGGCCCGCCTTCGCCCAGTCGCGCGGCCGGGTCGGCGGCGGCGCCCTGGAGGAGTCGCTGCCCCAGTTGCACGACCTGCGGGTGCTCAGCTGGGACCGCGGCGACACCGTCGCCGTCGCCCCACAGGCGATGCGGGCCGTCCTCGCCGCGGCCCGCAGGCGCGGCGGCGTGGTCGTCGTGGACCTGCCGCGCCGGGTGGACGAGACAGTGGGCGAGGCGCTCGCCCAGCTCGACCTGGGCCTCCTGGTGGTGCCGCGCGAGCTGCGCGCGGTGGCAGGGGCGCGCCGGGTCGCGTCGGCCGCGGGCATGGTGCTGCGGGACCTGCGGGTCGTGGCCACCCCCGGCCGGTCCGGGCGCGGCGCGCTCGACGGCGGTGACGGGCTCGACGCGGGCGAGGTCGCGCGCCTCCTCCAGCTGCCCCTCATCGGCGAACTGCCCTGGGAGCACGGCCTCGTGACGGCCCAGGACGGGGGGCAGCCACCCGGTGGCCTGGCGCGCGGACCGCTCGCCCGGTTCTGCGCCGCCTTCTGGGAGCAGCTTCCGGCCGACGCCACTGGAGGGCGCGTATGAACGCGGTCGTGGGCGCCCGCATGCTGGACGGCGTACGCCAGTGGCTCGCCGCGAACGGCACGGAGCCGACCCCGGCCCGGGTCGCCGAAGCCCTGCGGGCGCAAGCAGGCGTCCTGGGGGACGCCGAAGTCCTCGGGGCGGCAGAGCAGTTGCGCTCCGAGCTCGTGGGCGCGGGCCCGCTCGAACCCCTGCTCGCGGACCCTTCGGTGACCGATGTGCTGGTGTCCGCGCCGGACCGGGTGTGGGTGGACCGCGGCGGCGGCCTGGAGCTCACGGAGGTGGCGTTCCGGGACGCGGCTGCCGTGCGGCGGCTCGCCCAGCGGCTCGCGGCGGTCGCGGGGCGGCGCCTGGACGACGCGCGGCCCTGGGTGGACGCCCGCCTTCCGGACGGCACCCGGCTGCACGCCGTCCTGCCCCCGGTCGCCGTCGGCTCGGCCTGCCTGTCGCTGCGGGTCGTGCGGCCGCGGGCCTTCACCCTCGCGGAGCTGACGGCCGCGGGCACGGTGCCGCCCGGCGGCGAGCGCGTCCTGCGCGCCCTGCTCGACGCCCGTCTGTCGTACGTGATCAGCGGCGGCACGGGCAGCGGCAAGACGACACTCCTGAGCACCCTGCTCGGCCTGGTCGGTCCGGGGGAGCGGATCGTGCTCGCCGAGGACTCCGCCGAGCTGCGCCCCGAGCACCCGCACGTGGTGCGCCTGGAGACCCGGCCGGCGAACCAGGAGGGCGCGGGGTTCGTCGGCCTCGACGACCTGGTGCGCCAGGCCCTGCGGATGCGGCCTGACCGGCTCGTCGTGGGCGAGGTCCGGGGCGCGGAGGTCGTGCATCTCCTGGCCGCGCTCAACACGGGCCACGAGGGCGGCTGCGGCACCCTGCACGCGAACGCCGCGGCGGACGTCCCGGCCCGCCTGGAGGCCCTGGGTACGGCCGCGGGGCTCGACCGCGCGGCCCTCCACAGCCAGGTCGCGGCCGCGCTCTCGGTGGTCATCCATCTCGCCCGGGACCGGGCAGGGCGCCGCCGTGTGGCCGAGGTGCACGTCCTGGAGCGGGACGCCACCGGGCTCGTGACGACGGTGCCCGCGCTGCGGTGGGGCGAGCGCGGCTTCGTCCAGGAGCGTGGCTGGCGTCGGTTGAGCACCCTGCTCGGAAGCCGGGGTGAGACCGCGTGAGCGCGGCGATGGCATGGGGCGCGGCGCTGTGCGCGGGCGGTTCGGTGTGGCTTCTGGGAGGGCGCGCCCGGGTCCGGGAGCTGCGGCGGGCCAGGCTGGCGCTCGCGGTGCCCGGGACGGCGGGCCCCGGGCCCTTGTGGCACCGGGCGGTCGCGGGGGCGCGCGACCGGCTCGGTGGCCGTGTGGGGCCCGAAGTGCGGGTCCTGGTGGGCGGCTTGGCCATCGCGGTCCTGGGTGAATCGATGGTGCCGCTCGTCGCGGGGGCGGTCGGCGTGCCCCTGGCCGGGCGGCTGCGCAGGGCCCGGGAGGCCCGCAGGGAGCGGGAGCGGCGGACGGACGCGGTGATCGCCCTGTGCGGGGCGCTCGCGGGCGAGGTGCGCGCGGGGCGCCAGCCGGGCGAGGCACTGCGGACGGCCACGGAAGGCCCCACGGCGGGCCGGGCCGATCCGAGGGCCACAGGGCCGACGCTCTCCGGTGGGTCTCTGAGGCAGGGGCTCGGTGGGGAGTGGGCCGGGGTGCTCGCGGCGGCGCGGTTCGGCGGGGATGTGCCGGGGGCGCTGCGCGAGGCCGCCCGGGAGCCCGGTGCCGAGGGGCTCCTGGGGCTCGCGGCCTGTTGGCGGGTGGCCGTCGACCGGGGCGCGGGGCTCGCGACGGGCCTGGAGCGGCTGGAGGGCGCCCTGCGGGCCGAGCGGGACCAACGATCCGACCTGCGGGCGCAGTTGGCGGGCGCCCGGTCGACGGCCGTGCTGCTCGCCGGGCTTCCCGCACTCGGCCTGCTGATGGGCAGCGCGCTCGGCGCCCGGCCGCTGCGGGTGCTGCTGCACACGGGAGCGGGCTTCGGCTGCCTCCTCGTGGGCGGGCTCTTGGAGGGCGCGGGTGCCTGGTGGGCGCTGCGGATCATGCGAAAGGCGGAGGGGTGATGAGCGGGGCCGAGGTTTTCCACAGGCTGGGGGTGGCTGTGTGGTCGGCGGTGGCGGTGCTGTGGCTGGTCCTCGTGGCGACGGCGGCCCGGCGTGAACGGGCCCTGGGCCGACGCGTGGTGACCGCTCTGGGCGGGCAGGGGCGGGCGGATCGCTCCTGGCCGTGGACGCCGGAGTGGCGCGGGCGGTGGCGTGGCGGCCTGTCCGGGCGGCGGGACGTGCTCCGCGTGCGGCTCGCCGTGGTCGGTGCGGTCGCCGCCGGGTGGGCGCTGCTCGGCGGGGTGACGGGCCTTGTGGTCGGTGTGGGGCTCGGCTGTGCCGTGGCGCGGATGGGGCGGGGCTCCGTCGAGGAGGCGGAGTTCGACACGGCTGAGGCGGCGCGGCAACTTCCCTTGGCTGCCGACCTGGTGGCGGCGTGCGTGGCTGCCGGGGCCGGGCCGGTCGTGGCGGCCCAGGCCGTCGGGGAGTCGCTGCGCGGGCCGGTCGGTGAGCGGCTCGCGTGGGGCGCGGCACAGGTGCGGCTCGGCGGTGAGCCCGCGGACGCCTGGCGGCAGTTGGGCGCCGTGCCGGGCGCCGGGGCGCTGGCCCGGCTCCTGGAGCGGGCGGGGGAGTCCGGCGCGCCCGCGGCCGCCCCCGTGGCCCGCCTCGCCGCGGACTGCCGGGCGGAGAGAGCCCGCGAGGCGACCGCCCGAGCGCGTCGGGCCGCGGTCGCGATGACGGCGCCGGTGGGGCTGTGCTTCCTGCCCGCGTTCATCGCGCTCGGGGTGGTGCCGGTGGTCATGGGCCTCGGGGGAGCGCTGCTGAGCGCGCGCTGAAGGGGCGCCGTCGGCCGCGCGGAGGAGGAGCGGCTGCGAGCCGAGAAGAAAGCGGAGTGGCTGCGAGCCCGGAAGGAAGAGGGCTGTGAGCAAGGACAGGAAATCTCGAATCTCAACGAGGGGACATCTCATGGGGGTTGGCATGTCGGGACAGGGACGGGTCCAGGAGAACGGGCACGGGTGCGGGTACGGCTCGGCGCGGGCCTGGGTGACCCGCCGATGGGCGGGGACGCGCACCAGCGCACGAGATGCCGGAATGGCAACGTCCGAGTACGCCATGGGACTGATCGCGGCCGTGGGTTTCGCCGGGCTGCTCTACAAGGTGGTGACGAGCGGGCCCGTCCACGCCGGGTTGCAGGCGGTGGTGGAGAGGGCGCTCCATGTGCAGTTCTGAGGCGTGGGCGGCCGGAGAGGGCGCCTCCGGGCAGGCCAGGGACAGAGTTGCTGGAGGGGTCGGACCGGGCGGGTCCGGGAGGCGGGGCGACGCCGGGTTCGTGACGGCGGAGGCGGCCGTGGTCCTGCCGACCCTGGTGCTGTTCACGATGGGGCTCCTGTGGGTCCTCATGACCGCGTCCGCGCAGATCCAGTGCGTGGACGCGGCCAGGGCGGGGGCTCGGGCGATGGCCCGTCAGGACCCGCAGGACACGGCCGTGGCGGCGGCCCTGCAGGCGGCCCCGCGCGGCGCGCACGTCGCCGTACGCCGGGACGGGGACCTGGTGCGGGTCGAGGTGGTGGCACCGTCACCGGGCCCGCGGCCCTTGGGGCTCGGCGTGCGGCTGCGCGCGGAGGCCGTGGCGTTGGCGGAGGACGCGGTGGGGGCGGGCGCGGCGGGGGTGGGCACGTGAGACGGGCCGGGTCGCGGGCGGACCGGAGCGCTGCCCCAGTGGGCCCGGGTGGTGCCCAGGTGGGCCGGAGCGCCGCCCAGGTCGACAGGGGTGCCGCCACGGTGTGGGTGGTGGTCGTCCTGGCCGTGCTCTGCGTGGCCACCGGCGCCGTCCTGGCGATGGCGCAGGTGACGGTCGCCCGGCACCGAGCGGGCGGCGCCGCGGATCTGGCGGCGCTCGCGGCGGCGGACCACTGGACGGCCGGGCCCGACGAGGCCTGCGCGCGGGCGGTCCGGGTGGCGCGGGCGCAGGGCACGCGGATCGTGCGGTGCGAGGTCCGGGGCCAGGTGTCGGACGTGACGGCGGCGGCGGAGCTCGGACCGTTCACGGCGGAGGTCAGATCACGGGCGGGGCCCGCGATGCCGACGGGTCCTGCGGGGCTTTCAGGTCACATGGGGCCCAGGGTGCCAAGGAGTCGCATGGAGCCTGGGGGCCTCGTGACGAGCCCTGGACCGGTGAAGCCTCGCGGAAATCCCGGGCGGGGCCCAGGCGGCGCCCCTGGAGGGGGCCTGGCTGGCGCTGTGGGGCCGGAGCCGATCGGCACTCGCGCACAAGGCCCGGACGGCACCCCTGAGTGGGGCCGGGTCGGCGCTCCAGCGCGGGGCCCGGTTGGCGCTCCCGCGCAGGAGCCAGTCGGCGCTCCCGCGCAGGAGCCGGTCGGCACCCGCGCGAAGGGCTCGGTCGGCGCCCCCAGCCAGGGCTCAGTCCACCGGCGCGTCCTTCAGGAGGGTGGTGAGCAGGCGGACCGCGCCGCGTTTGTGCAGGGGCTCGTTGCCGTTGCCGCACTTGGGGGACTGGATGCACGACGGGCACCCGGCCTCGCACTCGCAGGACGCGATGGCCTCGCGGGTGGCGGTGAGCCAGGCGCGGGCGGTGTGGAAGGCGCGCTCGGCGAACCCGGCGCCGCCCGGATGACCGTCGTACACGAAGACCGTCGGGAGGAGCGTGTCCGGGTGCAGCGGCACGGAGACGCCGCCGATGTCCCAGCGGTCGCACGTGGCGAAGAGCGGCAGCATGCCGATGGAGGCGTGCTCGGCGGCGTGCAGGGCGCCGCCGAGGATCTCCGGGTTGATCCGGGCCGCGTCGAGCTGGTCCTCGGTGACCGTCCACCACACCGCCCGGGTGCGCAGGGTGCGCGGCGGCAGGTCCAGCTTGGTCTCGCCGAGCACCTCGCCGGTGATGAGCTTGCGACGCAGGAAGGAGACGACCTGGTTGGTGACTTCGACGGATCCGTAGCAGAGGCGGCCGGGCCCCCAGGGGATCTCGGTGTCGGTGTCGAGGACGGAGATGGCGGTGGTGTCGCGGGCGGTCGTCGAATAGGGCGGGACGGCCTCCTCGACGAGCGCGACGGAGTCCTCCAGGTCCAAGTGGCGCACGAGGTACGTACGGCCCTGATGGAGGTGGACCGCGCCCTCGTGGACGGTCGTGTGCGCGGCGGAGGCGTCGACGGTGCCGAGCAACCGCCCCGTGCCCTCCTCGACGACCTGAACGGGGCGGCCGCCCTCGCCGCGGATGTCCGTGAGGTCGGCGGCGCGCTCGCGGCGGGTCCAGTGCCAGGCCTTCGTGCGGCGGCGCAGCAGCTTCGCGGCCTCCAGCTGCGGCATCAGCTCCTCGGCGGTCGGTCCGAAGAGCGGGAAGTCCTCCTCGGTGAGGGGCAGTTCCGCGGCGGCGGCACACAGGTGGGGCGCGAGGACGTACGGATTGTCGGGATCGAGAACGGTCGACTCGACGGGCTGGTGGAACAACGCCTCGGGATGGTGGACGAGATACGTGTCCAGGGGATCGTCGCGGGCCACGAGCACCGCCAGGGAGCCCTGCCCGGAGCGCCCGGCGCGGCCCGCCTGCTGCCACAGCGAGGCCCGCGTCCCCGGATAGCCCGCGATGAGGACGGCGTCCAGGCCGGACACGTCCACGCCGAGTTCGAGGGCGGTGGTGGCGGCGAGGCCGAGGAGTTCGCCGGAGTGCAGGGCCTGTTCCAGGGCGCGGCGTTCCTCGGGGAGATAGCCGCCCCGGTAGGCGGCGACGCGGCGGGCCAGGGAGCGGTCGACCTCGCTGAGGCGCTCCTGGGCGATCACGGAGATCAGCTCGGCGCCGCGCCGGGAGCGTACGAAGGCGACGGAGCGGACGCCCTGCACCGTCAGGTCGGTGAGCAGGTCGGCGGTCTCGGCGGTGGCGGTGCGGCGCACCGGGGCGCCCTTCTCGCCGTGGAGCTCGGTGAGCGGCGGCTCCCAGAGGGCGAAGACGACCTCGCCCCGGGGCGAGCCGTCGTCGGCGACCTCGGTGACGGGCAGGCCGGTCAGGCGCCGCGCGGCCACGGCAGGCTCCGCGGCCGTGGCGGAGGCGAGGAGGAATACGGGATCGGAGCCGTAGCGGGCGCACAAGCGGCGCAGGCGGCGGAGGACTTGGGCGACGTGCGAGCCGAAGACGCCGCGGTAGGTGTGGCACTCGTCGATGACGACGTAGCGCAGGGCCCGCAGGAAGGAGGACCAGCGGGGGTGGGACGGGAGGATCCCGCGGTGCAGCATGTCGGGGTTGGTCAGGACGTAGTTGGCGTACTGGCGCACCCACTCGCGTTCCTCGACGGGGGTGTCGCCGTCGTACACGGCGGCCCTGACGGCCGGGCCGAGCGGTTCGGCCAGGGCGCGCACGGCGCGGCGTTGGTCGGCTGCGAGGGCCTTCGTGGGGGCCAGGTACAGGGCGGTGGTGCCGCGCCCGTTCGCGGCCTCGGCGCCGTCCAGGAGGGCGGAGAGCACCGGTGTGAGATATGCCAAGGACTTGCCGGACGCGGTGCCGGTGGCGACGACGACGGACGTGCCGTCAAGCGCGTGTTCGGCGGCCCGTGCCTGGTGGGCCCAGGGGTGCTCGATTCCGGCCTTCTGGACGGCGGCGACGACCTCGGAGCGGATGCGATCGGGCCAGACGGCATAGCGGGCCGCCCTCGGGGGCAGGTGCTCCGTATGAGTGACGCGCGCAGCCCGGCTCGGCCCCGTGGTCAGACGGTCCAGGACCGTCTGCGGGGAGACGTGTGCCGGGGTGTCCGCCGAGGGTCTTCCGGAAGGGGAAAAGTTGGCCATCGGCATCGAGTGTGTCACTGGCGGGATGGACAATGGTCCGAAGGCGTCGTGCACGCCTGCCCGTAAGTGATTGAATGCCATCGCGGCTGGCGATCCGTCCCGGGGGCGTGGGCCGAGGTGTCCCGAGGGGCGACCGCTCGATAGCAAGGTGCTGGAGGATCCGTGGACCTGTCTCTGTCGACCCGTACCGTCGGCGATCGTACGGTCGTCGAGGTCGGTGGCGAAATCGATGTTTATACCGCGCCCAAGCTGCGCGAGCAGTTGGTCGAGTTGGTGAACGACGGCAGTTTCCATCTGGTCGTCGACATGGAGCGCGTGGACTTCCTCGACTCCACCGGACTCGGCGTGCTGGTCGGCGGCCTGAAGCGCGTGCGGGCCCACGAGGGCTCGCTGCGCCTGGTGTGCAACCAGGAGCGCATTCTCAAGATCTTCCGCATCACCGGCCTGACCAAGGTGTTCCCGATCCACACCTCGGTCGACGAAGCGGTCGCGGCCACCGACTGAGCCGGACGCCCCGGCAGGTCCGGGGTTTCCGGGCTCCGTCCCGGAGTGGCAGTACGGCGGGGGGCCGGGCCGACGGCCCGGCCCTTCGACAGCACGCGTGTATGTCCGAGGGGGATGCATGGCCACCGTTGAACTCCGCTTCAGCGCGCTGCCCGAGCACGTCAGGACCGCCCGACTGGTGGCGGCCGCGGTGGCGCGACGGTCCGGAGTGGACGAGGCCGTCCTCGACGAGGTCAGGCTCGCGGTTGGCGAGGCCTGCACTCGTGCCGTGGGGCTGCATCAGGCCGCCGGGATCACCGCGCCCGTGCGCGTCGCGCTGGTCGAGGAGGAGAAGCAGTTCTCCATCGAGGTCGGTGACGAGGCGCCGCGCGTCGTGCCCGCGGCCGCGTCGGGCGGTCGGCCCGGCGCGGAGGACCCGGAGGCCGAGGGCGAGGACGAGATGGGCCTCGCGGTGATCAGCGGGCTCGTCGACGACGTGGAGGTCACGGCGGACGAGGGCGGCGGCCTGATCCGCATGAGCTGGCCCACGACGCCCTAGCGACACCCCGGCCGCGCCCCCCGGCCAACGCGGGCCAACGCTTTGCCGAGCCGCGCATCGAGAGACACCCCAGCGGGGGCTCCCCGCCGAGGTTCCAGCGGGGGTTCCCAGCGGGCTTCCCACGCGGCGGGCTCCACCCGCGATGCCTCCCACTCGCGCCTTGCACGCGGGATCCGGCGATGCCCCCCCCACGAGGGCCGCAGCGAGACCTCCCAGCCGAGCCCCACGCGGGCCGCAGCGAGCTTTCCGGCCGAGCCCCAGGCGGCCTGCGGGCCGTGCGCCCCGCCCAGCGCGGCGCACCCGCCTCGCCCCACCCCGCCGAACCGGCCTCCCACCGTCTCCCTCGTTACAGAAATCTGTTCGCCGTATGCCTGCGCACGGTTTTCGTTTATGTGACAAGTGAGGAAATTGGTGAGCGAGGGAGCGGTGATCAATGGAGGTGGAGGCGGGGAAGCCTTGGTCAACTCCGGCGTCAATGGTTTTGAGGCATTACCGCTTTCGGGGTCAATCGACAGGCGCGATCTTTTGAAGATACGCACCTGTGCGCCAATTCCGTTTGCGGCGCTCTGTTTTGATCAGGTCCGGCTCCCTACAATCCGTCCACATCTTGAGCTCAGCCCAAGCGTCAAGGAGGACGAATGGCGGGGCTTTCTACCCCTCATCAGCTTGACCACCCCTCAATCCTCGCGGGTCCGGTACTGACCGACGACAACCGCCTCATCGTGATGGTCATCGCGGCCGTCGCGATCGCGGCCCTGGCGGTCGCCTGGGTGCTCGTGCGCCAGGTGCTCGCGGCCGGCGAGGGCACCGACAGCATGAAGAAGATCGCCGCGGCGGTGCAGGAAGGCGCGAATGCCTATCTGTGGCGGCAGTTGCGGACCCTCGGCGTTTTCGCCGTCGTGGTGTTCTTCCTGCTCATGCTGCTGCCCGCGGACGACTGGAATCAGCGCATCGGCCGGTCGGTGTTCTTCCTGATCGGTGCGGCCTTCTCGGCCACCACCGGCTATATCGGTATGTGGCTCGCCGTGCGCAGCAATGTGCGCGTGGCCGCCGCGGCCCGGGAAGCGACACCGGCGGAAGGCGAGCCGGAAAAGGATCTCACCGCCGTCTCGCACAAAGCGATGAAGATCGCTTTCCGTACGGGCGGCGTCGTCGGCATGTTCACGGTGGGGCTCGGTCTGCTCGGCGCCTCCTGTGTCGTGCTCGTCTACGCGGCGGACGCACCGAAGGTGCTCGAAGGCTTCGGCCTCGGAGCCGCGCTGATCGCGATGTTCATGCGTGTCGGAGGCGGCATCTTCACCAAGGCCGCCGACGTCGGCGCCGACCTGGTCGGCAAGGTCGAACAGGGCATTCCGGAGGACGATCCGCGCAATGCCGCGACCATCGCCGACAACGTGGGCGACAACGTCGGCGACTGCGCAGGGATGGCCGCCGACCTCTTCGAGTCGTACGCCGTCACGCTCGTGGCCGCGCTGATCCTCGGCAAGGCCGCGTTCGGTGACTCCGGGCTCGCCTTCCCGCTGATCGTGCCCGCGATCGGCGTGATCACCGCGATGATCGGCATCTTCGCGGTGGCGCCCCGGCGCTCCGACCGCAGCGGGATGACCGCCATCAACCGCGGCTTCTTCATCTCGGCGTTCATCTCGCTCGCCCTCGTCGCGGTGGCCGTCTTCGTCTACCTGCCGTCCTCGTACGCGGACTTGGACGGGGTCGAGGACGCGGCGATCCTGGCCAAGAGCGGCGACCCGCGGGTCCTCGCGGTCGTGGCGGTCGCCATCGGCATCGTCCTGGCCGCGTTGATCCAGCAGCTGACCGGCTACTTCACCGAGACCACCCGACGGCCCGTCAGGGACATCGGCAAGACCTCGCTCACGGGCCCGGCCACGGTCGTCCTCGCGGGCATCTCCGTGGGTCTGGAATCGGCCGTCTACACGGCGCTGTTGATCGGCCTCGGCGTGTACGGGGCGTTCCTGCTCGGCGGTACGTCGATCATGCTCGCCCTGTTCGCGGTGGCGCTCGCCGGGACCGGCCTGCTCACCACGGTCGGCGTCATCGTCGCCATGGACACCTTCGGTCCGGTCTCCGACAACGCGCAGGGCATCGCCGAGATGTCCGGCGACGTCCAGGGCGCGGGCGCGCAGGTGCTCACCGACCTGGACGCCGTGGGCAACACCACCAAGGCCATCACCAAGGGCATCGCCATCGCCACGGCCGTCCTCGCGGCCTCGGCGCTGTTCGGCTCGTACCGCGACGCGATCGCCGAGGCGGCCGACGACGTCGGCCAGAAGCTCGGCGACGGCGCTCCGATGAACCTGGTGATGGACATCTCACAGCCCAACAACCTGGTGGGCCTCGTGCTCGGTGCCGCGGTCGTGTTCCTCTTCTCGGGGCTCGCGATCAACGCCGTGTCGCGGTCGGCCGGGGCCGTGGTGTACGAGGTGCGGCGGCAGTTCCGCGAGCGTCCCGGGATCATGGACTACACGGAGCAGCCCGAGTACGGGCGCGTCGTCGACATCTGCACCAAGGACGCGCTGCGCGAGCTGGCCACGCCCGGACTGATCGCCGTGCTCACGCCGATCGCGGTCGGCTTCACGTTCGGCGTGGGCGCGCTCGGCGCGTTCCTCGCGGGCGCGATCGGCACGGGCACGCTGATGGCGGTCTTCCTCGCCAACTCCGGTGGCGCGTGGGACAACGCGAAGAAGCTCGTCGAGGACGGTCACCACGGCGGCAAGGGCAGCGAGGCCCACGCCGCGACGGTGATCGGCGACACGGTCGGCGACCCGTTCAAGGACACCGCGGGCCCGGCGATCAACCCGCTCCTGAAGGTGATGAACCTGGTGGCGCTGCTCATCGCGCCCGCCGTCGTCAAGTTCAGCTACGGAGAGGACAAGAGCGTCGGGATGCGCGTCCTGATCGCGGTCCTGTCCATCGCGGTCATCGTCGGCGCGGTGTACGTCTCCAAGCGGCGCGGCATCGCCGTCGGTGACGAGGAGAACTCGGGGAAGGTCGCCAGCTCGGCCGACCCCGCGGTCGTCTCGTAGCCGGTCCCGCCGTCCCAACACGGGGGCGGGTGGCGCTTCTTGAGGCGCCGCCCGCCCCTCGTGCGTGTCGGCGGGGGGGCCACGGCGCGTGTCGTGAGCCTTCTCTCGCCCCGCGCCCCTTGGTGCAAATGGCTGCAATAGCGGCGATAGGGGATGCCCGGCGTGGGGTCCCGGCCCGGTCGGCGTGTAAGTTCCGGGGCCGAGAGCCATGGAAGGGACCAATCCGGTGAACAAGAAGCTCGCGGCCGCAGTGTCCGGCGGTGCGGTACTGGTACTGGCGCTGTCGGGGTGCTCGGACGACGACGGCAACAAGAAGCTGGACGACTGGGCCAAGAAGGTCTGCGACACGGCCGTACAGGCACAGTCGAAGAAGATCGCGGACGCCAACGCGGCGATCAAGAAGCAGACCGCGGACAACAGCTCGCCGGAGGAAGTGAAGAAGACCGACTCGCAGGCGTTCCAGGACATCTCCGACGCCTACAAGGAGCGTAGCGCCGCCCTGAAGAAGGCGGGCGCGCCGCCGGTCGACGACGGCGAGAAGAAGCTGAACGCCGCCGTGAAGGAGCTGGACGGCCTCTCCAAGTCGTACGCGGACCTCAAGGCGCAGACCGACAAGCTCGACACGAAGAACCAGTCGGCCTTCGCGGACGACCTCGCGAAGGTCGCCGAGGGCCTCGGCAAGCTCAGCAAGAGCGAGAACACGGCCCAGAAGCAGCTGGAGGCCGGGGACGTCGGCAAGGCCATGCGCGAGCAGGACAGCTGCAAGGCGGGCAGCTCGCCCTCGTCCTCCTGACGGGCCCGGCGGCCGGATCCGTGATGAAGGGGTGCCTCCCGACAGGAGGCACCCCTCTCGCGTGCCCCGGTGGGCCCTACGCGCGTGCCGCCGTGGCCGCCACCGTCGTGTACCGCATCGTGAAGCCGCCCCCGGCCGCGTCCACGGCGGCTCCGACGCCCTGAAGGACCTCCTCCAGGAGGGCCGCCGGGAGGCCGGTGTGGCCGCCGGTCGTGGGCACCTGGTCCAGCCACTCGTCGCGGCTGTAGTCCCGCTCCCAGGCGAAGCGCCAGCGCTCCGGCGTGCCGAACGCGCCCGCCGCCCGCATCCCGTCGACGGCCCTCAGCGCGAGGGCCGCGTACGCCTCCCCGGCGGGCATCGCCCACTGGCGGGCGGCGAGCGAGTCGGGCAGCAACCGCTGGTAGACCTCGGCGAAGGCCCGCACCAGGTCGGCCGGGGGCTCGCCCGCGTTCCAGAACACGGCGAGGCGGCCGCCGGGCCGCAGCGCCCGCGCCGCGCGCGCCGCGCCCGCGACCGGGTCCACCCAGTGCCACGTCTGGCCGGAGACGACCGCGTCGAAGGCCCGCCCCGCCGGGTCCCACTCCTCGAAGGCCGCCACCTCCACCGTGAGGCCGCGCCGCCGCGCCAGGGCCGCCATCCGCGGGTCCACCTCGACCCCGAGCACCCGGCAACCGGCCGCCTGGAACTGGCGGGCCGCGATGCCGGTCCCCGTGCCTACGTCGACGACGTCCGGCCCCGGGCTCGCGGCGACGACGCGGTCCACCAGGGCCTGGGGGTAGCGGGGCCGGGCCCGGTCGTAGCGGGCGGCGTCGACGCCGAACGACTCGGCCACGTCACGGTGTTGATGGGGCGTGGGCTCACGGGGAGGGCCCTGTTCCGGCGGCCCCGACGGTAAAGTGGGCATACGCCCACTATGAGTGGGCGATCGCCCACTCGTCAACGGGCCCGTCACCCACTCGTCAACAGGCCCGCCGACCGCCACAGAAAGAGAGGAGAGCGCCCCGGTGCCCACAGGAGTAGCCATCCGCGACGCCCGCGAGCAGCTCTTCGACGCCGCCGAGCGCGTCCTGCTCCGGGACGGGCCGAGCGCGCTGACCAGCCGGGCCGTCACCACGGAGGCGGGCTGCGCCAAGGGCGTGCTGCACCGGCACTTCGCCGACTTCGACGCCTTCCTCGCCGACCTGGTCCTGGACCGCGTCGCCCGGGTGGACCGGCAGGCCGCGGTGCTGCGCGCCTCCGCCGGGACCGGCACCGTCGTCGGCAACCTCGCCGACGCCCTGACGGAGCTGTTCGGATCGGTCGCCGTGGCGGTGGTCGGCCTCGTCACCTCGCGCGACGAGCTGCGCGCCCGGCTGCGGCGGACGCGTCCCACCGGGGTACCGGTGCTCGCGGAGGCCACCGCCATGGTCGCCGCGTACCTCTGCGCCGAGCGCGAACGCGGCCGTCTCGCGGCCTACGCCGACGTCGACACGCTCGCACCCACGCTGATCGGCGCGGGACACCTGCTGTTCGCCGACAGGAAGGGCACCCCGCCGGAGACCGAGGCCGTCGTGAAGGTCGTGCGGACGGTCGTCGCGGGCGTTGTGCGCGGACCTCTGGCCTGAGGACGGGTCACAATGTGGGCGTGAGTTATGGCCTGCCTTTGACCGACCGTTCCGATGTCACCCCGCGCCTGAGGGAGGCCCTCCTGGGGGCCGACTTCACCGCGGACGGACTCCTCGAACTCCTGGGGGCGTCCGCGTACGCCGCGCTCGCGCGCAGCGAGACCGTGCCCGCGCTGCGGGCCACCCGGGGCGACGGTGACCTGGAGACGCTCGTACGGCTCTTCCTGTTGCAGCGTTCCGTGCCGCACGCGCGCGTGGAGCGTGTGCTGCCCGTCGGCCCTCTCCTGGAGAGCGGTTGGCTCACGGAGGACCGCGCGGCGGGCGAGGGCGGCGGCCTCAAGGCCACCGTCGACGTACGCCCGTACGGGGGGCCCGACGGCGAGGACTGGTTCATCGTCTCGGACCTCGGGTGCGCGGTCGGCGGGGCCGGGGGCATCGGCAGCCGCGACGAGGGCGTGGTGCTCGGCGTCGGCGGGGCCTCCACGACGCTCGCCGGGATCACCGTGCGCACGCCCGTGGCCAGCGCCCTCGACGTCGGTACGGGCTCCGGCATCCAGGCGCTGCACGCAGCCCAGCACGCCACCCGGGTCACCGCGACCGACCTCAACCCCCGTGCCCTGCACATCACCCGGCTCACGCTCGCGCTCTCCGGGGCGCCGGAAGCGGACCTGCGGGAGGGCTCGCTGTATCAGCCGGTCGAGGGCGAGACGTACGACCTGATCGTGTCCAACCCGCCGTTCGTGATCTCGCCGGGCGCGCGGCTCACGTACCGCGACGGCGGCATGGGCGGGGACGATCTGTGCCGCTCGATCGTTCAGCAGGCGGGGGACAGGCTGAACGACGGGGGGTACGCCCAGTTCCTCGCCAACTGGCAGCACGTGGACGGCGAGGAGTGGACCGAGCGCGTCCGCTCCTGGGTGCCGCGCGGCTGTGACGCGTGGATCGTGCAGCGCGAGGTGCAGGACATCACGCAGTACGCGGAGCTGTGGCTCCGCGACGCTGGGGACCACCGCACCGACCCGGCGGAGTACTCGGCGCTGTACGACGCCTGGCTCGACGAGTTCGAGGCCCGCAGGACCAAGGGCGTCGGCTTCGGCTGGGTCACGCTGCGCAAGTCCGGTGCCGCGGAGCCGTCCGTGACCATCGAGGAGTGGCCGCACCCCGTCGAGCAGCCCCTCGGCGACACGGTCCGGGCCCACTTCGCCCGCCAGGACTATCTGCGCGCCCACGACGACGCCGCGCTGCTCGGAGACCACTTCAAGCTCGCCGCCGAAGTGGTGCAGGAGCAGGTCGGCATGCCCGGCGCTGAGGACCCGGAGCACGTCGTGCTGCGCCAGCACCGCGGCATGCGGCGGGCCACCCGCGTGGACACGGTGGGCGCGGGCTTCGCCGGTGTGTGCGACGGCACGCTCGGCGCGGGCCGCATCCTGGACGCCATCGCCCAGCTGATGGGCGAGGACCCGGTGGCGCTCCGGGACCGCACCCCCGCCCAGATCCGGCTCCTGGTGGAGCAGGGGTTCCTGGAGCCGGTGGGGCAGTAGGGACGGTGGTGCCGATCGGGGCCGCGGCGCGCACCGGCCCCGATCGGTCACGTACGTGGCGTGAGCGACGTCCGTACGCAACGTGACGAGTCCCTGCCACCACGAGGAGCCGACCCCCGTACCTACCCGGAGTCGGCCCTTCCGCGTAGGGAACCGGCCATTGTCGCCCCGGTCCGCCGCCCCTCGTTCACCCGGATTTCGTGGTTCCGCCGCCTGGGCGTGCCAGCGTCCGCAGCCGGGGCATCCATCAGGTGTCACGTACGGGACGGCACGGGGAGGCCAGGGCATGGAGAGCGGACCAGCGATCTTCGCCGGGGCGGTGTTCGCGCTGTTCGGCGCGGCGCTGCTGCTGTGGACCGGCACCCGCGTCGCCCACCGCGCCCCGGTGGCGCACGGCGTGCAGCAGACGGCCGCCGCGACCCTCGCCGCCGTCGCGGGCCTCGGCGCCCTGGCCTTGGCGGTGTGGTCCTTCACACGCGTGTGAGGCCCGCCCGGGGCGCGCCCCGGGCCCGGAACCGGGAGCCGCGCCCCTGGTGCCCGGCCCCCGCCGGCCTTCGGCCGGGCGTGCGGCGCCACGGACGGCCACCGGCCTACGACCGCCGCGGAGAGCCGGGCAGCCGAGGGACCCGGCGAGACCCGGCACAGAGCACGGCGCACGGCCTGAGGCCAGCCCAGGCGGCAGAAATGGCGGTAGTCGGGTTACCGTTCGAGTGGCCGTTGCGGGCTTTTCCCGTTTGACACGGGGGCGGGATGTACCGTCACACTCCGCAGCGACAGCGCAACCGCAAGCGCAGTCGCGGCGACCCCCTAGGGGGCGCCGGGCACCGCATTGCCCACCGAGCGTCGACCGGAGAGAAGAGCGAAGTTGTCCCCGACCAGCGAGACCGCACAGGGCGGCCGCCGACTCGTCATCGTCGAGTCGCCTGCCAAGGCGAAGACGATCAAGGGCTACCTCGGCCCCGGCTACACCGTCGAGGCGAGCGTCGGGCACATCCGTGACCTTCCCAACGGCGCCGCGGAGGTCCCCGAGAAGTACACGGGCGAGGTCCGCCGCCTCGGCGTGGACGTCGAGCACGACTTCCAGCCCATCTATGTCGTCAACGCCGACAAGAAGGCCCAGGTCAAGAAGCTCAAGGACCTCCTCAAGGAGTCCGACGAACTCTTCCTCGCCACCGATGAGGACCGCGAGGGCGAAGCCATCGCGTGGCACCTCCTCGAGGTCCTGAAGCCCAAGGTCCCGGTCAAGCGCATGGTGTTCCACGAGATCACCAAGGACGCGATCCAGGGCGCCGTCCGCAACCCGCGCGAGCTCAACCAGCGCATGGTCGACGCCCAGGAGACCCGCCGCATCCTCGACCGCCTGTACGGCTACGAGGTCTCGCCGGTGCTCTGGAAGAAGGTCATGCCGCGGCTCTCCGCGGGCCGCGTGCAGTCCGTGGCGACCCGGCTCGTCGTCGAGCGCGAGCGCGAGCGCATCGCCTTCCGCTCCGCCGAGTACTGGGACCTGACCGGCACCTTCGGCACCGGCCGCGCCGGCGACCCGAGCGACCCCTCGCAGCTGGTCGCCCGGCTGACGACGGTCGACGGCAAGCGCGTCGCCCAGGGCCGCGACTTCGACTCCCTCGGCCAGTTGAAGAGCCAGAACACGCTCCACCTGGACGAGGCAGGCGCCCGCGCCCTCGCCGCCGCCCTGGAGAACACGGACTTCGCGGTCCGCTCCGTCGAGTCCAAGCCCTACCGCCGCTCCCCGTACGCCCCGTTCCGTACGACGACGATGCAGCAGGAGGCCTCGCGCAAGCTCGGCTTCGGCGCGAAGGCCACCATGCAGGTGGCCCAGAAGCTGTACGAGAACGGCTTCATCACCTATATGCGTACGGACTCCACGACCCTGTCCGACACGGCGGTCACGGCGGCCCGCGCACAGGTCACGCAGCTGTACGGCGGCGACTACCTGCCGGACAAGCCGCGCACGTACGCCGGGAAGGTCAAGAACGCGCAGGAGGCGCACGAGGCGATCCGCCCGTCGGGTGATCGTTTCCGCACCCCCGCCGAGACCGGCCTGACCGGCGACCAGTTCCGGCTCTACGAGCTGATCTGGAAGCGGACCGTCGCCTCCCAGATGAAGGACGCGACGGGCAACTCGGTCACCGTGAAGATCGGCGGCCGGGCCGCCGACGGCCGCGACGCCGAGTTCAGCGCGTCCGGCAAGACCATCACCTTCCACGGCTTCCTCAAGGCGTACGTCGAGGGCGCCGACGACCCGAACGCCGAGCTGGACGACCGCGAGCGCCGCCTGCCGCAGGTCTCCGAAGGCGACGCGCTGTCCGCCGACGACATGTCCGTCGACGGCCACGCCACCAAGCCCCCGGCCCGCTACACCGAGGCCTCCCTGGTCAAGGAGCTCGAAGAGCGCGAGATCGGCCGCCCGTCGACGTACGCGTCGATCATCGGCACGATCCTCGACCGCGGCTACGTCTTCAAGAAGGGCACGGCCCTGGTGCCGTCCTTCCTGTCCTTCGCCGTGGTGAACCTCCTGGAGAAGCACTTCGGGCGGCTCGTCGACTACGACTTCACCGCCCGCATGGAGGACGACCTCGACCGCATCGCGCGCGGCGAGGCGCAGGCCGTGCCGTGGCTGCGCCGGTTCTACTTCGGCGAGGGCGAGGGCACCGGCGGCGCCGCGGACGCCGGGAACGGCGACGGGGACCACCTCGGCGGCCTCAAGGAGCTCGTCACCGACCTGGGCGCGATCGACGCCCGCGAGGTGTCGTCCTTCCCCGTCGACAACGGCATCGTGCTGCGCGTCGGCCGCTACGGCCCGTACATCGAGCGCGGCGAGAAGGACTCCGAGAACCACCAGCGCGCCGACATCCCGGACGACCTGGCGCCCGACGAGCTCACCGTCGAGTACGCGGAGGAGCTGCTCGCCAAGCCGAGCGGCGACTTCCAGCTCGGCACCGACCCGGAGACGGGCCGCGAGATCGTCGCCAAGGACGGCCGCTACGGCCCGTACGTCACCGAGGTGCTCCCCGAGGGCACCCCGAAGACCGGCAAGAACGCGGTCAAGCCGCGCACGGCCTCGCTCTTCAAGACGATGTCCCTGGACACGGTGACGCTCGCCGACGCGCTCAAGCTGATGTCGCTGCCGCGCGTCGTCGGCACCGACGCCGAGGGCGTCGAGATCACCGCGCAGAACGGCCGCTACGGCCCGTATCTGAAGAAGGGCACCGACTCGCGCTCCCTGGAGACCGAGGACCAGCTCTTCACCATCACCCTCGACGAGGCCCTGGAGATCTACTCCAAGCCCAAGCAGCGCGGCCGCGCCGCCGCGAAGCCGCCGCTCAAGGAGCTCGGCGAGGACCCGGTCAGCGGCAAGCCGGTCGTCGTCAAGGACGGCCGTTTCGGTCCGTACGTGACGGACGGCGAGACCAACGCGACGCTGCGGGCGGCCGACTCCGTGGAGGACATCACCCCCGAGCGCGGCTTCGAGCTGCTCGCGGAGAAGCGGGCGAAGGGCCCCGCGAAGAAGACCGCCAAGAAGGCCGCGAAGAAGGCCCCCGCGAAGAAGGCCCCCGCCAAGAAGACGGCGGCCAAGAAGACCGCTGCCAAGAAAACGACGGCTAAGAAGACGGCCGCCAAGAAGACGACGACTACGAAGAAGGCCGTTGCCAAGAAGACGGCCGCCGCGGAGACCACCGACTGACCGGTGCCCTGCCGATCGACCGGTGCCCTACCGACTCACCGGAGCCCTGCCGATCGACTGGTGCCCCACCGCCCGACCGGTGCCCTGCCGACTGACCGGGAGGCCACCGGCTGAGCGGGAGCCCCTTCCCGGTTGACCGGCGGTCCACTCCTGCCGAGCCCCTGACCGTTCACGGCCAGGGGCTCGCGTCGTAGCGAGCGCCCCGGCGCCCTTCCGGTACTCCCCGCGGGCGACGCCCGTATGTTCGGGCGTCGCCGCTGTGAGGGCGTGCCTCCAGATAGGCTGGACGGATGACGCGTGCCGAACAGCAGCCCGCCATGACCACGGTTCCCGACGACTCCCTGGCCGCGGATTCCCGCGAGCGCGCGGTGCGTGCCCTGCTGCGCGTACCGCAGCTGAAGCGGTTGTGGAGCGCGCACCTCGTCGGGAGCGTCGGCGACGGCCTGGCGCTGCTCGTCCTCGTCGTCCTCGGGCTCCAGTCGGCCATCGCCGAAGGGGCCTTCGGCGGCGGCTACCGCGGAGTCGCGATCGCCGTGACCGCCGTCTTCGGGGCCCGCGTCCTGGCGACGCTGCTCTTCGGGGCGGTCCTGCTCGGCCCGCTGACGACCCTCACCTCGCCCGACGGGCCCCTCGACCGCCGCTGGACCATGATCGGCGCCGACGGCGTGCGGGCCGCGCTCCTCGTCTGCGCGCCCCTGTGGAGCGTCTGGACGCCGGACAACGCGCTCGCGCTGATCCTGGTCACGTCCTTCGTCGTCGGCGTCAGCGAGCGCTTCTGGACCGTCGCCCGCGAGAGCGCCGCGCCCGCCCTGCTGCCCAACCCGCCGCCGGAGGGCGCCGCCGTGCGCCCGCTGCCCGACCACCTGGACGCGCTGCGCCGCCTGTCGCTGCGTACGGGATTCGTGGCGCTGCCCCTGGCCGCCGTCGGGCTCGTCGCGGTCGGGCTCGTCAGCAACGTGCTCGGCTCGGGCGTCGACTGGTTCGAGCGGCACCAGGCGGGGCTCGCCTCGTTCGTCGCCGCCGGGCTCTTCGCCGCGTCCGCCTCCGTCGTGTACGCCATCCGGCTGCCCGGCACGCAGACGCCGCGCCCGCGCAGCCCCCTGGAGGGCCTGCGCAGGCCCCGTACCGGAAGCGGCACCGACAAGGGCCGCACCGGCGCCATCCCGCTGCTCGTCGCCGCCTGCACCGCCGTCGCCGGGGCCGTCGCCGCGGCCGTCGCGGTCGCCGTGCTGCACGCCAAGGACCTCCAGGGCGGGCCCGTCACGTACGGCCTGTTCGTCTTCGCGCTGACCGGCGGCACGGTCGCGGGCATCCGCCTGGCGCCCGCGCTGCTGCCCTCGCTGTCGCGTCGCCGCCTCTTCGCCCTCGCCATCGCCGTGACCGGCGTCGCGCTCCTCGCGGCCGGGCTCGTGCCGGACCTGACGAGCGTCCTGCTGATCCTGCTGCTCGCGGGCGTCGCCGCGGGCGTCGCCGCCAACACCGGGCACGCGCTCCTCGACCAGGAGGTCGAGGACTACCGCAGGGCCCGCACCACCGAGCACCTCCAGGCGGCCGTCCGCCTCTTCGTGGCGCTCGCCGTGCTCGTGGCGCCGCTGCTCGCCGCCGTCATCGGGCCGCACCGCATGGTCAACGGCAAGTTCGTGTTCGACCACGGGGGCGCCTCCTTCACGCTGATGCTGGTCGGCGCGCTGCTCCTGCCGGTGGCCGCGCTCGTCCTCGCCAAGGCCGACGACCGGCAGGGCGTACCGCTCCGGCACGACCTGCGGGACGCGCTGCGCGGCGGGGACGACCCGGTGCAGACGCCCGCCGACTCCGGCTTCTTCATCGCCCTGGAGGGCGGCGACGGCGCCGGGAAGTCCACCCAGGCCGAGGCGCTCGCCGACTGGATCCGGGCCAAGGGCCACGAGGTCGTCGTCACGCGCGAGCCGGGCGCCACGCCCGTCGGCAAGCGGCTGCGGTCGATCCTGCTCGACGTGTCGTCGGCCGGTCTCTCGCACCGTGCCGAGGCGCTCCTGTACGCCGCCGACCGCGCCGAGCACGTCGACACCGTCGTACGGCCCGCCCTCGCGCGCGGAGCCGTGGTGATCTCCGACCGGTACATCGACTCGTCCGTGGCCTACCAGGGCGCGGGCCGCGACCTGTCCCCGACCGAGGTGGCCCGCATCAACCGCTGGGCGACCGGCGGCCTCGTCCCGCACCTCACCGTCCTGCTCGACGTGGCGCCCGAGGCCGCGCGCGAGCGCTTCACCGAGGCGCCCGACCGCCTGGAGTCCGAGCCCGCCGAGTTCCACGCGCGCGTGCGGTCCGGCTTCCTCACGCTGGCCGCCGCCGACCCCGGCCGCTATCTGGTCGTCGACGCCGCCCAGGAGCCGGAGGCCGTCACGACGGTCATCCGGCACCGCCTCGACGTCGTCCTGCCGCTCTCCGAAGCCGAGGTCAAGGCCCAGGAGGAGGCCCGCCGCAAGGCCGAGGAGGAGGCCCGGCGGCGCGCCGAGGAAGAGGCGGCCCGCAAGGCCGAGGAGGAGCGCAAGGAGCGCGAGCGCCAGGAGCAGCTCGCCAAGCTGCGCGCCGAGGAGGAGGAGCGCAAGCGGCGCGAGCTGGAGGAGGCCCAGCGCCGCGAGGCCGAACGCCAGGCGGAGGAGGCCCGGCAGCGCGCCGAGGAGGCCCGCCGCAAGGCCGAGGAGGAGGCCCGGCGGCGCGCCGAGGAGGAAGCGGCCCGCAAGGCCGAGGAGGAAGCGCGGCGGCGCGCCGAGGAGGAGGCCCGGCGCAAGGCCGAGGAAGAGGCCAGGCTGCGCGCCGAGGCGGAGGCCAGGCGCCTGGAGAAGCAGCGCAAGGCGGAGGAGGCGCTGCGGCGCGCCGAGGAGGCGCGGCGGCTCGCGGAGGCGGCGGCGTCCGCTGCGGTGACGGCCTCGCCGTCGGAGGCGCCGCCCGCTCCGGGCCGGGCCCCGTCCCAGGCTTCGGCGGAGGAGGCCCCCTCGCCCTCGGCCGGGCAGCCTTCGGCCGAGCAGCCCTCGTCCGACGACCGGCCGACCTCGCCGGACAACGAGACCACCGTGACGACGCCGGTCGTGGACCCGAAGGCGCTCGGCGCCGCCGACGAGACGGCGGAGCTGCCGCAGGCCACGAAGAGCGCGGCCGACGAGACGACCGTGCTCCCGAAGGTGACCGTGGACGGCGCCGCCGACGAGACCACCGTCCTTCCGCAGGTGAGCGTGGACGGCTCGGCGGACGAGACGACCGTCCTTCCGCAGGTGAGCGTGGACGGCTCGGCGGACGAGACGACCGTCCTTCCGGCCGTACGGGACGACGTGGCGGACCGGGTGCCGCCCGGCTACTTCCGCGACGAGCGGGCCCAGCCCGCCGCGCACGACGACCTCGGCCCGAACGACCGGACGCGCGAGCTGCCGCAGGTCGACGAGACCGGCACCCCGCGCCGCCAGCGCTCCGAGTGGGCGGAGGAGACGCCGATGGACGACCTGCCGTCGCTCGCGGACGAACTCCTCGGGTCGCACGAGGACGAGCCGGAGGACCGGGGCAGGCGCCGCCGCCGTTGACCGTACGACGGCACGAAAGCGCAGGTCAGCGGGCATACGGTCGGGGTTGTCAGTGCTGTGCTCCACAATGAATTCCGACAGTGCGACGTGGTGCTGCGAGGCGCGACGTGCGTGGTGCGACGTGCGTGGTGACGGTGGCGTCCGTACGACAGCTAGGCGAAGGTGGTGACCCGTGCCGGTATGGGACGACCTGGTGGGCCAGGAGAAGGTGAGCGTCCAGCTCGCGGCCGCCGCGCGTGACGCCGACACCCTGGTCACCGCGGCCGCCACCGGGGCGCCCGCGCCCGAGGCCTCGAAGATGACGCACGCCTGGCTGTTCACGGGGCCGCCCGGCTCCGGCCGCGCCGACGCCGCGCGCGCCTTCGCCGCCGCCCTGCAGTGCGTGAGCCCCGACCGCGCGCTCGGTGGCGAGCCCGGCTGCGGCTTCTGCGACGGCTGCCACACGAGCCTGATCGGCACCCACGCGGACGTGGAGGTCATCCGCACCGACCTCCTGTCCATCGGCGTCAAGGAGACCCGCGACCTGGTCCGCCGCGCCCAGCTCTCGCCCGCCGTGGGCCGCTGGCAGGTCATCGTCCTGGAGGACGCCGACCGCCTCACCGAAGGCGCGGGCAACGTCCTCCTGAAGGCCGTGGAGGAGCCCGCCCCCCGCACGGTGTGGCTGCTCTGCGCGCCCTCCCTGGAGGACGTGCTGCCCACCATCCGCTCCCGCTGCCGCCACCTGACGCTGCGTACGCCGTCGGTGGACGCGGTCGCCGACATGCTCGTACGCCGCGACGGCGTCGAGCCCGCCGCCGCCGCGGCCGCCGCCCGCGCCACCCAGGGGCACATCGGCCGGGCCCGCCGCCTGGCGACGGACGAGCGCGCGCGGCAGCGCAGGGCCGCCGTGCTCAAGCTGCCGCTGCGGGTCGACGACGTCGGCGGCTGCCTGCGGGCCGCGCAGGAGCTGATCGACACGGCCGCCGAGGAGGCCAAGCAGGTCGCCGAGGACGTCGGCGCCAAGGAGACCGAGGAGCTGAAGGCGGCGCTCGGCGCGGCGCAGGGCGGCCGGATGCCGCGTGGCACGGCAGGCGCGATGAAGGAGCTGGAGGACAAGCAGAAGCGCCGCAAAACCCGTACGCAGCGCGACAGCCTCGACCTGGCCCTGATCGACCTGACCGGGGTCTACCGGGACGTCCTCGCGCTCCAGTTGGGCTCCCGCGTGCAACTGGCCAACACGGAGGTGCAGGACATGCTGGAGCGCCTGGCGCGCGGCACGTCACCGGAGTCCACGCTGCGCCGCATCGAGGCGATCGGCGCCTGCCGCACGGCGCTGGACCGCAATGTGGCACCGCTGCTCGCGGTGGAGGCGATGACGGTGGCGCTGCGGGCGGGGTGAGCGCGGGGGCCACCGGCCCGGGTCACTGACGGGCCACCGGCGCGCGGCGATGCGAACGGCAGGTCACCCAAAAGGGCACGCATGGTGATCGTGTGACGCCGGAGGGTTACTCTCGCCGGATGGGAACCACCAGCCGCGCCCGACGCCCCCGCCCCCCAGGCCGCCCCAGGGCGTCCCGCCCCCGCCGGGGCGTCCTCGCGCTGCTGGCCGCCGCGCTGCTCATCCCCGGCTGCTCGTCGGGCGGTTCGGAAGATCCCTCGGCGAACGTCGCGCTGGCCGCGCTGCCCCGGGCCACGCCGGAACACCTGACGCCGTACTACGACCAGAAGCCGCGCTGGCGGGCCTGCGGAGTGCCCGACTTCGAGTGCGCGACGCTGCGCGTGCCGCGCGACTACGCCGCCCCGGACGCGGGTGACCTGCGCCTCGCCGTGTCCCGCAAGAAGGCGACGGGCAAGGCGAGCGACCGCCTGGGCTCGCTCCTGGTCAACCCGGGCGGCCCCGGCGGCTCGGCGATCGACTACCTCCAGTCGTACGCGGCGCTCGGCTACCCCGGCAAGATCCGCGCCCGCTACGACATGGTGGCCGTCGACCCGCGCGGCGTGGCCCGCAGCGAGCCCGTCACGTGCCTGAACGACCGCGAGATGGACACGTACACGCAGACGGACGTGACACCCGACGACGCGGCCGAGACGAAGGGACTCACCGCGTCCTACCGGAAGTTCACGGCGGGCTGCGAGCGGCGTGCGGGGGGCCTCCTGAAGCACGTCTCCACCGTCGAGACGGCCCGGGACATGGACGTCCTGCGGGCGGCCCTCGGCGACAAGAAGCTGACGTACGTCGGGGCGTCGTACGGCACGTTCCTCGGCGCGACGTACGCCGGGCTCTTCCCCGACCGGGTGGGGCGCCTGGTCCTGGACGGCGCGATGGACCCCTCCCTTTCGGCCCGCCGGATGAACGAGGACCAGACGGCGGGCTTCGAGACGGCCTTCCAGTCGTTCGCGAAGGACTGCGTGCGGCGGGCGGACTGCCCCCTCGGCCGCAAGAGCCCCGCGGACGCGGGCCGCCGCCTGAAGGCCTTCTTCACGGACCTGGACCGCGCCCCGATCCCCGCGGGCGACCCGGGCCCGGCCGGTGGCCGCGCGCTCGGCGAGGCGCTCGCCACCACGGGCGTGATCGCCGCGATGTACGACGAGTCGGCGTGGCCCCAGCTGCGCGACGCCCTGGACGCGGCGATGCGCGATCGCGACGGCTCGGCCCTGCTGGCGCTCTCCGACAGCTACTACGAGCGGGACGGCGACGGCGCGTACTCGAACCTGATGTACGCCAACGCCGCCGTGAACTGTCTGGACCTCCCCCCGTCCTTCGCCTCCCCCCAAGACGTGAAGGCCGCGCTCCCCGCCTTCAGGAAGGCCTCGCCCGTCTTCGGCGAGGGCCTCGCGTGGTCGGCCCTGAACTGCGCGTACTGGCCCGTGAAGGCCACCGGAGAGCCCCACCGCATCGAGGCCAAGGGCGCCGCCCCGATCCTCGTCGTCGGCACCACCCGCGACCCCGCCACCCCCTACCGCTGGGCCAAGGCCCTCGCCTCCCAGCTCTCCTCGGGCCGCCTCCTCACCTACGAGGGCGACGGCCACACGGCGTACGGCCGGGGCAGCCGCTGCGTCGACGACACGATCAACACCTACCTCCTGGAGGGCCGCGCCCCCCGCACGACCAAGCGCTGCGCGTAACCCCAGCTCACACCCCTCCGCGCGCCCGCGCGGAGGGGTGTACGGAGCACCCCCGGAAACTGTGTAGACTTGCTGACGTTGCTGATCGCACCATAGGTGCGGGACGCGCGCCGCCTTAGCTCAGATGGCCAGAGCAACGCACTCGTAATGCGTAGGTCTCGGGTTCGAATCCCGAAGGCGGCTCCACTGGGACCCCAGGTCGTGTAGATCACGGCCTGGGGTCTTTCTGTGTCTCCAGGGGCGCGGGCCCTACTGCAGGTGGGGGGTGCGGTGGGCTGTGGGTGGTGCACAGATTCGTGGGGGGATCCTCGTGCTGAGGCGTTATGTACGGGGTTGGTGGGGGGCTGCCTACGATGCGTGGACGGTGAGAGGGGTGTGCGGATGGGTGTGGGTGGGTTTGGGGAGAGGGAGTCCGTCGGGCGGGGGGAGGGGGAGCCCGTTGGGTTTGGGGCTGTGGCTGGGGTCTGGCCGGGGCGGGTTGCGGTGGTTGAGGGGGATGGGGGTGAGGTGACGTATGGGGAGCTGGCGGGGCGGGTTCATCGGCTGACGCGGGCGCTCGCGCGGCTCGGGGTGCGGCCGGGGGAGTGCGTGGCCGCCATGCTTCCCAACAGCCGGGCCTTCTTCGAACTGCGGCTGGCCACCGGGCAGGCGGGGCTGTACTTCACACCCTTCAGCCACCACTTCACCCCGCCCGAGGTGGAGCACGTGCTCGTTGACAGCGGGGCCCGGGTCGTCGTGGTGGACGTGGGGCTCGTCGAGGTCGCCGGGCCCGCGCTCGATGCCGCGGGGGTGCCGGTCGAGCGGCGGGTCGTGTGGGGCGGCGGCGCGCCCGGCTGGGTGGCGTACGAGGAACTGCTCGCCGCCGAGCCCGCCACGCCACCGGCCGAACCGCGCGCGGGCGGTGTCATGCTCTACACCTCCGGTACGACCGGGCGGCCCAAGGCCGTCCGCAGGCGGCTGCCTGCGGCGCCCCCCGGGCCGAGCCCGTACGAGCTGGACTTCATGGCCCGGTGCGGCGTCGGGCCTGGGCCCTTCACCCAGTTGTGCGCGGCGCCGCTCTACCACGCGGCCCCCGGCCTGTTCGCGAACATGGCGCTCCAGCTCGGTCACACCGTCGTCCTCGCGGAGCGCCCGCGCACGGAGGACTGGCTGCACCTCGTCGACCAGCACGCCGTCGATTTCCTGTTCACCGTGCCCACCGTCCTGCACCGGCTGCTGCGCCTGCCCGCCGAGGTCCGCGCGCGCTACGACACGTCGAGCCTGCGCGCCGTCGTGCACGGGGCCGCGCCGTGCCCACCGGACGTGAAGCGGCGCGCCATCGACTGGTTCGGGCCCGTCCTGTACGAGTTCTATGCGGCCACGGAGGGCGGGGTGACCGCCGTGGACAGCGCGGACTGGCTGGCCAGGCCCGGCACGGTCGGCCTGCCGCTGGCCGAGGTCGCCGTCCGCGTCCTCGACGAGGACGGGCGGCCGCTGCCCCCGGGCGAGACCGGTGCGGTGTTCTTCCGGCCGGTGATTCCCTTTGAGTACCACCAAGACGTCGAGAAGACCCGACGGGCCATGTGTGACGGGTACTTCACCGCTGGCGACCACGGGTATCTCGACGCCGACGGCTGGCTCTTCCTGCGTGACCGGCGCACCGACCTCATCGTCTCCGGGGGCGTGAACGTGTACCCGGCCGAGGTCGAGGCCGTGCTCCTCGCGCACCCCGAGGTCGCCGACGCGGCCGTCGTGGGTGTGCCGGACGAGGAGTGGGGGCAGCGGGTCGGCGCCGTCGTGCGGCCCGAGGCGGGCGCGGACGCCGCCGACGGGCTCGTGGAGCGGCTCGTCGCGCACTGCCGGGGCGCGCTCGCGGGGTTCAAGGTGCCGCGCGTGATCGAGCTGCGCGCGGAGGTGCCCCGGTCGGAGGCCGGGAAGGTGCTGCGGCGGGAGATCCGCATCACGGGCGCGTAGCCCCGGATCGGGGTCAGGAGACCCTCAACCACGCGGTGACGTCCGCGAGTTCGTCGCGGTACAGCCGTTCCGGATCCGCGATCTGGGGGCGGAGCAGGCCGTCGATCTCCAGGGTGACCAGGCCGTGCAGCCGTCCCCACAGGCGCAGGGAGCGGGCGAGCGTCGCGGGGGTGAGCGCCGGGAAGGCCGCGCGCGCCACCTCCGTGAAGGCCGCGTCGAAGTCCCCCCAGGAGTACGGGGATTCGTCGCCCGGCCGCCCCGTCGTGGATCCGGCGTCGGGCCGCCCCCTCGTAGATCCGGCGTCAGGTCGCGCCCTCGTGGATCCGGCGTCGGGCCGCTCCCTCGTGGATCCCGCACCCGGTCGCGGCGCCGTCGCCGCGATCTCCACTATGCCCAGGCACAGTTCGTACTCCGCCTCGGTGCTGTCCGGCGTCCGTGCGTGCGGGCTGCGGCCGCTGAAGAGCAGGCGGAACTCCTGCGGGTGCGCGAGGGCCCACGCGCGGTAGGCGAGGCCGTGTTCCAGGGCGCGGTCCGCGGGCTCCCGCGCGCCGTCGCGGGCCGTGCGCAGATGTGCGGCGAGGGCGCGGTACGCGTCGGCCGCGAGTGCCGCGAGGAGGGCCTCGCGGGTGTCGAAGTAGCTGTAGAAGGTGCCGGGCGCCATGCCCATGTCCCGCGCGATCCCGCGCAGCGCGACGGCGTCGGTACCGCCCTCCACCAGGTGTTTCAGCGCGGTGGCCTTGATCTCGGCGGTGGTCTGGGCGCGGTGGCGCGCGCGTCTGCTCGCGCCTTCCTTCGGGCTGGTCATACGCACCATGGTACGGCGGGCAAAGATTGAACACTGTTTGGAGTTTGGTCGGTGTTCGACATACGGTCGTGGCGTACGGCGGCGGCGCGACCCGCGCCGGGCGCCACCCACCCCTGCTCCGAGGAATGTCATGACCACGCATGCGTATGGATCCGGCCCGATCAAGGGCTACGACGTCGGCCCCCTCCCCATGGAGGCCGCGTTCACCTCGGACTTCCCGCTCGCGGACGGCGTCGGCGTACAGGAGATCGTCGACAAGCAGGAGATCGAACGGCGTGTGATGGACGCGCGGCCCGGCATGTACGCGAAGTACATGCCGAGCCGGTTCGACGCCTTCGGCGGGCGGCACCACACCGGTGGCCGCTACCTCTTCGAGACGTGGGCCGACGTGCTCGACTACGAGCGCTTCACCAGCCAGGAGCTGGAGTTCGAGCCGGGGGTGAAGTTCTGGAGCCGCCCGTTCTTCCTGAACGTCGAGCGGTACATATGGCGGGTCGCCGGGGCCCACCACTTCACGCCGCTCGACGCGCACCGCGTCAGCCGCTTCGAGCGGCTGCGGTACGAGGGCGACGCCGAGGCCGCGCTCGACCGCGCCTGGGGGCGCGTGCGCGACGAGGCCGAGGCGCGGGGCCTGGGCGGCGCCTGGCTCCTGCACCAGCCGGAGCACCGGCTGATCGGCCTGCACACGATCGCCGCGGCGGCCGACGAGCTCGCGGGCGCCTCCTGGCTCGCCCCGCTGCTGCCCGCCGCGCTGCGGACCGAGCCCGTCTTCGACCGGACCAGCGCGCTCCTCTCGCTGTGGCTGCCGAGGTCGCGGCGCGCGGGCGGCGCGCCCTCGGCGTACCCGATGTCGCCGCCGCTGCCGCTGCCGACGGTGGCTCCGCAGGAGGTGTGAGCGCCGGTCCCGGCGAGGGCCCGCGTTGTCAGTGGGGGCGGCTACGGTCCGTTCCCGTGACCCATGTGACTGACACGACCGAAGCCGCCGTGACCGAGACGACCGAAGCCGCGTACCTCGACAGGACCCGTACCTCCTACGACGCCATCGCGGGCGTCGTCCACGAGGAGTGGCGCGACGCGCTGGACTCCTGTCCGCTGTCCCGGGCCATGCTCACCGCGTTCGCGGAGCTGGCGAAGGGGGAGGTCCTCGACGTGGGGTGCGGGACCGGGAAGGTGAGCGCGTACCTGGACGGCCTGGGGGTGGCGACGCGGGGCATCGACCTGTCGCCGGGCATGCTGGCGCTCGCCCGCGCCACCTACCCCCACCTGCGGTTCGACGAGGGCTCGATGACCGCGCTCGACCTGCCGGACGGGGCGGCGGGCGGGGTGGTCGCGTGGTACTCGACGATCCACGTGCCGCCGCGCGACCTGCCCGGCGTCTTCGCCGAGTTCCACCGCGTGCTCGCCCCGGGCGCCCCGCTCCTGCTCGGCTTCCAGGTCGGTGACGAACCCCGCCACTACGACGAGGCGTTCGGGCACGCGGTGGACCTCGACTTCCATCGCTGGCGGCCCGAGAGGATCGCGGACCAGCTGGGGGAGGCCGGTCTCGTCGCGACCGGGCAGCTGGTCCGCGAACCGTACGAGGGGGAGCGGACCCCGCAGGCGTACGTGCTCGCCGCCCGCGAGCCCTACATCCACACCCCGGTCAGGAAGGGGTAGGCGTCGGTCAGCCTGGCCGGGCCCTGCACCAGCTTGCCCTCGCTCACGATGACGAACTCCTCGCCCCTGACGAGGAAGTAGTGCATCTCGTCGTCGACGGAGACGGCGGTGGCGGTGTCGAGGTCCGTCCGGAAGGCGTCAGGGGCGTGCGGCAGGCGGAGTTCGCCGGTGGGGCGCAGCGAGCCGTCGGTGACCACGATGGCCCCGCCGGTGAAGAACGCCACCGTCTCGCCCTTGGCGTCGGCGACGGTGGCCGCCTTCACCGGCAGCTGCTCGCGCAGCTCCCGCGGCAGGATCCGCGGCGTGTCGCTGGCCGACCGCTCGGAGAACTCCAGGAGTTCGTCGCGGATGAGGGCCGCGTGGGTGTGGCCGCTGCCCCTGCGCGCGGTCAGGACGTCCTCGTAGTCGGCGCGGAAGCCCCGGGGCGGCCGGGTGAACTGCTCGCTGATCTTCTTCGGGCCCGCCTCGATGCCGTGGCGCTGCGAGAAGCGGATGAACTCGTCCCCGCGGAAGCCGTCGAACCGCAGGTACGGCGCCTTGGGGTCGGTCACGACCTTCGCCATCGTCTCGAAGACGCCGCCGCCCGCGTCCAGGACGCCCTTGGCTAGTCCCGTAAGGCCGCTGAGGGTGGCGCCGATGGGGCCGCCGTGGCCGGAGACGACCGACGCGGTCAGGGCGTCGAAGCCCTTCGACTCGCCGCGCGCGGGCACCCGTTCCAGGCGCCACGCCTGGGTGCCGAGGTCCTCGCCGAGGGCCGGGTCCGCCTGCTCCAGGGGCGCGTTCGCCTCGTGGCTCCCGCCCTTCACGGCGAGCGCCTTGTCGCTGTAGCCGTTCGTCAGCGTGTACACGTCCTCGTCGAGCTTCCGGGGGCGCCACAGCTGTGAGGCCAGCAGGTCGTCGCGCGACTCCGCGGCGCACTGCTGCACCGCCGCGCCCGCGCGGCCGCGGCCCGCCATGACGTCCATCAAGTACGTGCTGTGCACGTTCCGCAGCGTCCACGCGCCCTCGCGCGCGCTGTGCGGCCGCGCGTGCCACAGCTGGCCGTGCCGTGCCGCGCCTTCGCCGTGCAGGTCCTCCAGTACGACCTTGGCGCTCTGCTTCGCCCCGGCGCCGGGCTGCACGGTCGCGTACATCCCGCTCGCCTCGTTCCTGATGAGGTAGATGCCCTCGGATAACGCTGCCACGTCGGCCTCCTGGTACGTAGGGCTGGTGGGTCGGGCAGGGTGCGGGGGTCAGCCTAGGAGTGGGGGCCGTGATCCCGATACGGCAGGGTTTCGGACGTTATTGACCCTGCAACGAGGCGACCCTCGTCCCTCGCGGGTGCGCCCCAGACCCGCCCCTTCCCGATCCGGGGGCTCCGCCCCCGTGCCCCCGTTTGTCGGCGCTCCGCGCCTCGTCCTCAAACTCCCCCAAGCTCTTAAGGAGCAGGGGGTACCCCCTCGACGGGCTGAAAGTCTCCGGTGCGGGCCGGATACATTCCGCGGGTCCGCAGACGAGATACGGTCCGCACCGGCACCATCCAGCCCGTCCGGCGTTTGAGGACGAGCGCGCCAGCGCGATGAACGGCGAGGCTCCGCGTCAGCGGTTCAGGTAGGCCAGGACGGCCAGGACGCGGCGGTTGGCTGTTTCTGAGGGGGGCAGGGTCAGCTTGGTGAAGATGTTGCCGATGTGTTTGGCGACGGCCTTCTCCGTGATGAACAGGGCCTCCGCGATGCCCGCGTTGGACAGGCCCTGGGCCAGGTTTTCCAGGACCTCGCGTTCGCGCGGGGTGAGCGTGCCGAAGGGCTCGTCGCGGGACCTGCCCGTGACGAGCTCGGCGACGACCTCGGGGTCCATCGCGGTGCCGCCGCCCGCGACGCGCTCGATCGTGGCGACGAACTCGGCGCCGTTGGAGACCCGTTCCTTGAGGATGTAGCCGACCCCTTCGGAGCCCGTCGTCAGCAACTCGTGGGCGTACAAAGGCTCCACGTACTGGGAGAGGAGCAGCACCGGCAGGCCCGGGACCTCGGTGCGGGCGGCGACGGCGGCCCGCAGGCCCTCGTCGGAGAACGTGGGCGGGAGGCGGACGTCCACCACCGCCACGTCGGGCCGCAGCCCGGTGAGCGCGCCGAGCAGGTCGGGGCCGTTGTCGACGGCGGCGACGACCTCGTGGCCGAAGGCCCGCAGGAGCCGGGCGACGCCGTCCCTCAGCAGGAAGTGGTCTTCGGCGAGGACAACGCGCACGGGACCTCCAGGGTCATCAGGGTGGGGCCGCCGACGGGGCTGCTCACGGCGAGGACGCCGTCGAAGTGGGCGAGGCGGCGCTCGATGCCGCGCAGGCCGGTGCCGCGGGCGGGGTCCGCGCCGCCGCGGCCGTCGTCGGTGACCGTGACCCGCAGGGAGCCGTCCTCGTGCCGCAGGTCGATCCAGGCGCGCTCGGCCCCCGCGTGCTTGGCGGCGTTGGCGAGCAGCTCGGAGACCGCGAAGTAGACGGCGGACTCGACCGGGGGCTCGGGGCGGGCGGGCAGGCCGGTCACCACCTCGGTCCGCAACGGGCTGATCATCGCCAGGGAGCGTACGGCATCGGCGAGGCCCCGGTCGGCGAGGACCGGCGGGTGGATGCCCTTGACCAGGTCGCGCAGCTCCTTGAGGGCGGCCGTGGAGGACTGCCGGGCCTCCGCGAGCAGGTCGCGCACGGCGTCGGGGTCGGACTCCAGGAGGTGCTCGGCGGCGTCGAGGGTCATGCCCATCGCGACCAGGCGGGCCTGCGCGCCGTCGTGGAGGTCCCGTTCGATGCGGCGGATCTCGGCGAGCTGTGTGTCGGCGGCGTCGGACCGGGTCGTCCGCAGGTGCTCGACGCGGGCCGCGAGCAGCGCGGCCTCGTCGGGCGCGAGCAGCACGCGCAGATAGCGGGCGTGCTGCCGGACGACCCGCGGGCCCGCCCAGAACAGGGCCAGGGGGAAGGCGAGCGCGGCCAGCACGCCCGCGAGGACCGCCGTGGCCGTGTCGTAGACGGGGATGAAGAGGTACCAGAGGCTGCCCCAGTCGTCGGCGAGACGCGGTCCGAACACGGCGGTGCACATCCCCCACACCCCGCTGAGCAGGAACAGCGTCGGCACGAAGGCCAACACCCCGCCGACGTACGGGTCGACGGTGACCCAGCGCCAGTCCCGGCGGACCTGGCTGCCCCGGTCGAGCAGTTGGGCGCGCAGGTCCGCGGCGGTCTCGGCCCGCGCGTACGCCACGGGGACGTCGACGTCCGACCACTCCTTCGCCAGCGCGCGCTGGCGGTCGGCGAGCGCGCGGGTGGCGCGCACGGCGCCGGGGAGCAGCCGCGCGCCGAGCCCGGTGGTGAGCGTGGCGTACACGAAGCCGAGCCACAGCGACAGCCAGAAGGCGCGCAGCGACAGGCGCCAGAGGGTCAGGGAGCGGCGGAAGCCGGTGAGGCCTATCGGGGTCATGGCGGCCATTATCGAAGGCCGGGCGGCCCGGAGTCGGTGGTGAAAACTCCCCTCTTCGGGCCGTACGTCACAGGGGTGGAGGGCGGCCGTGGGTGGAGGTCAGCGTCGTAGCAGGGCGCGGATCGCCTCCGTGACCGTCGCCGGGGACTCCTCCGCCATGAAGTGGCCGCAGGGCACCGTTCGGTGCACGAGGTCCGGCGCCCACGCGCGCCATCGGCCCGCCGCGTCGAAGCCGAGCGCCGCGCCCCAGTCCTGCTGGAGGACCGTCACCGGCATCCGCAGCCGCCGCCCGGCGGCGCGGTCGGCCGCGTCGTGCTCGACGTCCGCGAAGGACGACGCCCGGAAGTCGGCCACGATGGAGGGGACGGCCTCTCGGCACGCCGCCAGATACGCGGCCCGTGCGTCGGCGGGGAGCGCGTCCGGGTCCTTGGCCCACAGGTCGAGGAAGTGCCCGAAGAACCCGTCCGGGTCCGCCGCGATCATCCGCTCCGGAAGCCCCGGCGGCTGCGCCATCAGATACAGGTGGAAGCCGACGGCCGCGCTCGTGCCGCGCAGCACGTCCCACATGTCGAGCGTCGGCAGCACGTCCAGGGACGCGAGGTGCGTGACCGCCTCCGGGTGGTCGAGCCCCGCCCGGATCGCCACGAGGGCGCCCCGGTCGTGGCCCGCGAGCGCGAACCGCTCGTGCCCGAGCGCCCGGGCCAGCGCCACGACGTCCGCCGCCATGGTGCGCTTGGCGTACGTCTGTCCGTCGGCGGCCTCGGCCGGTTTGTCGCTGGCGCCGTAGCCGCGCAGGTCGGGGACGATGACGGCGTGGTCGGCCGCGAGGTCCGCCGCCACGTGGCGCCACATGAGGCGGGTCTGCGGGAAGCCGTGCAGGAGGACGACGGCCGGTCCTGCCGGGTCGCCGCCGACGGCCACGCTCAGGTGGACGCCGTCGGCGACCGGTACGCGGTGCTCGGCGAAGCCTTCGATGCGGGGCCCGGGGGCGGTGGATGCGTGGTCGCGGTGCGTGTCGCGGGTGCTGGATGTCATGCGGCCAGCGTGCGGGGCGCGAATCAGCACTGGATCAGCGAGGGATCCGGCGAGGGGCCTGGCTCTGGGGGTGTGCCGGTGCGCGCTGAGCCACCGGGTTCCTGCGGGTACGTTGAAGGGGTGCCGGAGGAGGAAAAGGCGACGTCGGAGGCGGTGCCGGGGCCCGTGCCCGACGCCGTGGCGTTCCAGGTGCTCGGGCCGTTCGGCGCCCGTGACGGCCAGGGGCGCGCCCTCGGCCTGAAGGGCCCGCGGCACCGCGCCGTGCTCGCCCGGCTGATCGTCGCCCGGCGCAGGACCGTGCCCGTGAGCTGGCTCGTCGACGACCTGTGGGACGAGCCGCCGCCGACCGCCGTCGGCACGATCCGCACGTTCGTGGGGGCCCTGCGCAAGGCCCTCGAACCGGGGCGGGCCAAGCGGGCGCCCGCCCGCCTCCTGGTGACGGCGGGACCGGGCTACGCGCTGCTCGCCGCGCCGGACGCGGTGGACGCGTGGCGGTTCGAGTCGGCCGTACGGGACGCGGGGCGGCTCCTCGACGGCGGCGGCCCGGTGCCCCTGGCCGCGCTCGCCGCCCTGGACGACGCGCTCGCCCTGTGGCGCGGCCCCGCCTACGCCGAGTGGGCCGACGCCGACTGGGCCCGCGCGGAGGTGGCCCGCCTGGACGGCCTTCGCCTGCTCGCCGTCGAGCGCCGCGCCCGCCTCGCCCTCGCCGTCGGCCGGGCCGCCGAGGCGGTCCTGGACCTGGAGTCCCACGCCGAGGCCCACCCCTGGCGGGAGGAGGCGTGGGAACTGCTCGCCCGCGCCCTGTACCGGGCGGGACGCCAGGGGGACGCCCTCACCGTGCTGCGCCGGGCACGCGCGACCCTCGCGGGGGAGCTGGGCGTGGACCCGGGGGAGGGGCTGCGGCGCGCGGAGGCGGAAATCCTGGCCCAGGCGGTGCCTGGGCCAGGGGAGGGCGGCTCCGGGGAGGTCCCGGGCACTGCGGCGCTCCCCGGCGTGGGGGACGGGGCGGTCCCCGGCGGGTCCGAGGACGGGGCGGTCGCAGGCGGGCCCGCCGTGCCGTCCGCCGCCGTGCTGTCCGCCGACACGTCGTCCGCCGCTGTGCCGTCTGCCGCCGTGCCGGGCGTGGTCGCTCCGGGCGCGCGGGATGCTGAGGTGCCAGCTGTACGGGATGCTGAGGTGCCAGCCGTACGGGGTGCGGCGGCCTCGGTCTCGCGGGAAGCGATGGCCCCGGGCGCGCGGGACGCGGCGGCCCCAGTCGCGCGGGGCGCGGCGGTCTCCGGCGTGGGGGACGGGGCGGTCCCCGGCGGATCCCACGACGCGTCGTCCGCCGCCGTGCCGGGCGCGGTCGCTCCGGTCGCGCGGGACGCTGAGGTCCCAGCCGTAGACGCAGCGGCTCCGGTCGTGCGGGACCCTGCGGTCCCAGCCGTACGGGGCGCGACGACCCCGGTCGCGCGGGAAGCGGCGGCCCCGGACGCCCGGGACGCGGCGGCCCCGGACGCCCGCGGCGCGGCGGCTCCGGGTGCGGCGGGCGTCGCCGGGCTGTTCGGTCGGGGTGCCGAGACCGCTGTCCTCGAAGCCGCCGCGCACGCCGCCCTGCGCGCGGGCCGGTTCACCCTCGCCCTGCTCTCCGGCGAGGCGGGCGCGGGCAAGACCGCGCTGGCGGGGGAGCTCGCGGGACGCCTCGGCGCGGCGGGCTGGACAGTGGCCTGGGGGCGGGTGCCGGAAGGGGAGGCCGTCCCGGCGGGGTGGCCCTGGACGGAGGCGCTGACGGAACTCGGCCTTCCGGTAGGGGAGTTCGCCCGGCCCGGGGGCGGCGACCCCGTCGCGCCGCGGCTGCGGCGGCGCCGGTGGGTGGGCGAGCGGCTCGCCTCCCTGGCCGCGCGCGGGCGGCCGCTGCTGCTCGTCCTCGACGATCTGCACTGGGCCGACGAGGAGTCCCTCGACCTCCTCGCCGGGCTCGCGACGGCGCCGCCCGCCGCGCCCGTGCTCGCCGTCGGCACCTACCGCGACACCGAAGTCCCGCCCGCGCTCGGCGAGTTCCTGGGGCGTGCGGCGCGCGCCGAGCCGGTGCGGGTGCGCGTGGGCGGCCTCGCCGAAGGCCCCGTACGGGACCTGGTGGCGGCCGTCTCCGGGCGGGACGTCGACGCCGCGACCGCCCGCGCCGTGCGCCGCCGCAGCGGCGGCAACCCCTTCTTCGTCCGCGAACTGGCCCGGCTCTACGCCGCCGACGGCGCCGCGGCCCTCTCCGGAGTCCCCGTCGGCGTACGGGACGTCGTCCGCGCCCGCCTCGGCACGCTTCCGCAGGAGGCGCGCACGGTGCTGCGGCTCGCCGCCGTCGTCGGGGCCGAGGCCGACCTGGACGTGCTGTGCGCGCTCACCGGTGACGAGGAGCTCGTCCTGGACGCGGTGGAGGCGGCGGCCGCGGCCGGGTTCCTCGCCGCGCCCGAAGAGGCCGCCGAACAGGTGCGGTTCGCCCACGCGCTGGTCCACGAGACGGTGTACGACGACCTGTCGCGGCCGCGCCGCGCCCGGCTGCACACGGCGGTCGCCGAGACCCTGGAGCGGCTGCGCCCCGACGCCGCCGACGCCCTCGCCCACCACTACCTCAGCGCGGGCACGCGCGCCACGGCCGCCCGCGCCGTCACCCACGCGAGCCGCGCGGCCCGCCGCGCCGAGGCCGCGGGAGCGCCGCACCGGGCCCGGCGGCTCTGGGGCGCGGCCCTCGACGCGTACGACCGCGGGGCGGCGCAGCGGGACCCCGCCGAGCGCCTCACCCTGCTCATGGGCCTCGTCCGGGGCCTCGCCGTCACCGGCGGCCTCGCGGCGGCCCGACGGTACCGGGCCGAGGCGCTCGCCGCCGCCGAGGCCGACGGCGACCCGGCCCTCACGGCTCGCGTCATCGGCGCCTTCGACGTACCCGGCATCTGGGCCCGCAACGACGACGAGGAGCTGTCCCGCCGCGTCGTGGCCGCCGCCCGGCGGGCCCTCGACGCGCTGCCCGACGACGGGACGCGGGCCCGCCGGGTCACCCGCTGCCGCCTCCTGAGCGCCATCGCCATGGAGACGCGCGGGGACACCACGGGCGCGGGCGTCGCCGCGGCCCGCGCGGCGGAGGCGCCCGCGCGGGACCTGGTCACCGGGGCGGGCGCCGACGGCGAACGCCCGGAGCAGGACGCCGCGTTGCTCGCCTACGCGCTCAACGGGCGCTTCCTGCACACCTTCCACCGCCCCGGACTCGCCCGCGAGCGCGCCCGCATCGGGGCGGACCTGGTCGCCCTCGCCGCCCGCCACGGGCTCGTCGGCTTCGAGGTCCTCGGCCACCTCATGCTGATCCAGGCGCACGCCGCCCGCGCCGAGTTCGCCCGCGCCGACGCCGCCGCGGCCGCCGCGGACCGGCTCGCCGAGCGGTACGGCCTTCCGCTCGTGGGCGTGTTCACGTCCTGGTACGCCGCGCTGCGCGCCGCCGTCGCCGGGCGCGCTGAGGAGGCGGAGGCCGCGTACCGCGGTGCCGCCGGGCGGCTGCGCGGCAGCGGGATGAGCGGCATGCCGGAGGACGAACTGCTGCGCCTCGCCCTGCGGTGCCTCGGCTTGGTGGAGGACGCCGAGGTGCCCGACGCGGGGCAGCTCCTCGACGTGCGGCTGTGCCTGGACGCCCGCGCCGCCGTGCGCTCCGGGGACGCGGTGGCCATGGCGGACGCGTACCGCAGGTTGCTGCCCGCCGGGGACGAGCTGGCGGGCGCGGGCAGCGGCCTCGTCGCGCTCGGGCCCGTCGCCCAGGAGCTCGGGGACCTGGCCGTGGCCCTGGGGCGCCCCGCCGCCGCCCACTACCGCACCGCCCTCGCCGTCGCCGAACGCGCCGGGGCCCCGCACTGGGCGGCCACCGCCCGGGCCGCGCTCACGGCGGTGCGAGGATGCGGCGATGAACTCTGAGGACGCGACGGCCACAACGGACGCAACGACCACAGCGGCATCCGCGGAGACGGTGACGTACATACGCTTCGAATCCCCGCAGCGCCATGAACGCGGCCACTTCCCCGGCGTGTTCGCCCTCGCCAACGGGCTCGCGCGGTCCGGGCGGCTGACCGCCGCGCAGTGGCGCTTCTGGCGCGAGGGCAACGACTGGTACGACGCCGCGTACCCGAAGCCCGACGCGTCCTTCTACGACCCCGAGCGGTATCCCGGCGCCGTCGCCTGGTTCAAGACCACCGCCACGCACCTCATCGAGCGGGTCCCCGGATACCTGGAGCTCCTCGCCGCGCACGGCGTGCCGTGCCGCGAGGTGCGCTCCGCCGATCCCGGGCGGGTGATCTACGAGGACGACGTCCAGGTCGTCGTCGTACCGCACGGCTGAACCGGCGGACCGCACGGCCGCGGGTTATGAGGATCCTGTCAGGGCGCTGACAAGCCGACCGGAATCGTGCGGCGGCCACCTATGCTCGGCGCATGTGCGCATTTGTCCTGGTCGCGGAGGACGACGAGAAGCAGGCCGACCTCATCCGCCGCTATCTGGAGCGTGAGGGGCACACCGTCGGCGTGGCCCACGACGGGCGCACCGCCCTGGAGCGGGTCCGGCTGCACGACCCCGACCTGCTGATCCTCGACGTGATGATGCCGGAGATCGACGGGCTCGGCGTGACCCGCGTGCTGCGCGCGGCACCGGCGCCCGGCACCGAGGCGGCCGGGCGCGGCACCGGCACGCTGCCCATCCTCATGCTCACCGCCCGCTCCACCGAGGACGACCTGCTGCTCGGCCTCGACCTCGGCGCCGACGACTACCTCACCAAGCCCTACAGCCCCCGCGAGCTGATGGCCCGCGTCCGCACCCTGCTGCGCCGCGCCAGCGGGGCCGCGCACAGCCCGGCGCCCGAGGCGGACGCGCGGGTGCTGCGCGCGGGCGGCCTCGTCGTGGACGCGCTGCGGCACGAGGTGACCGTGGACGGGCAGCGCGTGGAGTGCACGCCGGGCGAGTTCGAGCTGCTGGCGGCCATGGCGGCGGAGCCGGAGCGGGTGTTCACGCGCCCCCAGCTGCTCGACCGGATCCACGGCTCGTCGGGGTACATATCCGTGCGCACCGTCGACGTCCACGTACTGAATCTGCGCAAGAAGATCGAGGCCAATCCGCGCACCCCGCGCCGCCTCGTCACCGTCTTCGGGGTGGGGTACAAGCTCGTCGCGTACCGGGATCCGGCCCGTCGTGAGGCGTGAGACCAGGGCCGGGACCGAGGCCAAGGCCAAGGCCGGGAAGCGTGGGGCGGGGGCGCCGGGCGACGCCCCGGTCCGTACCCGCGTACCCGTGCGCAAGAGCCTGCTCACGCGGCTGCTCGCGGTGTCCGTCCTCGTCTCCGTGCTGTCGATCGCCGCCACCGCCTGGCTCGCCGCGCAGACCACGTCGGGGGCCATCCGGCAGGAACAGGGCCAGGTGCTCGCCGACGACGCGCGGATCTACGACCGGCTCCTCGGCCTCGCCGCGGGCACGCCCAACTGGCGCGGCGCGGGCCGCACCGTGCGCGAGCTCTCCCAGGAGACGGGGCGGCGCATCGCCCTGACCACCCAGGACCGCGAGGTCATCGCCGACTCGGCGGCGGGCGGCAAGGGCGGCCCGCCCGGCTCCCGGCTGCCCGCGCGGGCCTCGGCGGTCGTCGACCCGCTGGCCGTGGACTCGACGCTGGCCGCGGGGCGCGACGCCGACAGGGCGGTCGGCCTCGGCGGCGACGCGGGCATCGACAGCGGCACGGGCGCCGTCGACCGCATCGACCCGCGCGCCGTGGGGCCGTTCCGGCTCCCCGCGCACGAGCGGGCCGACCTGCGGGCCCTCGCGGAGAAGGTCGTCGGCTGCGCCCAGGACGCCGGTACGACGGTGAAGAGCGTGGAGGGGCCGAGCGGCCGCCCGTACCTGGAGATGGCGGGCGAGGGCAGCGACTTCATGGAGTACCGGTGCGGCGCCATCGCCCTGAACGAACCGACGGCCACCGAGCGCAAGGCCCTCGACAAGGTCAGCAAGCTCGCCGGCGCGTGCATGCGCCGCAAGGGCAGCGAGCCCGTGAAACTAGGCCTGACCATCTCGCGCGGCGGCTCGCCCTGGCTGTACGCGACCTCGGGCTCCGGCAGCGGCGTGAAGTCGCCGGTCGCGCCCCCCAAGGAGGCCGCCGTCGGCGGTGTGGTCCCGGCGCCCGCGCCGTCCGTCACCGGGCCCACCTCGGCCAACGACCCCGTCGCCGCGCTCGCCGCCAACTGCGTGGACAGCGCGCGCCGCGAACAGCTCGGCCCGTACGTCTCCTCGCCCGCGCTGCTCTTCATCACCAGTCCCGACGGCAGCCGCCCCTCCGCGAGCGGCTTCCGGCTCTCCGGCGCCAACACCGCGCGGCTCGTCGGGCTCGCCGCGGTCGTGCTCGCCCTGACCGTCGCCGTCACCGCCTTCGCCGCGACCCGGCTCACCCGGCCGCTGCGCGCGCTCACCATGGCCACGCAGCGCCTGAAGACCGGCGAGGCCACCGAGCCGGTGCCCGCCCGCTCGGCGGGCGAGATCAGCCAGCTCGCGGCTGCCTTCAACGACATGGCGGCGCACCGCAAGGCCCTGGAGGAGCAGCGCAAGGCCATGGTCAGCGACGTCGCGCACGAGCTGCGTACGCCTCTTTCGAACATCCGGGGGTGGCTGGAGGCCGCCGAGGACGGGGTCGTCGCCACCGACCCCGAACTCGTCACCTCGCTCCTGGAGGAGGCGCTGCTGCTCCAGCACATCGTCAACGACCTCCAGGACCTCGCGGCCGCCGACGCCGGGACGCTGCGGCTGCACCGGGAGCCCGCCTGCGCCGCCGACCTCGCCGAGCAGGTTGTGGCCGCGCACCAGGCGCGGGCGGACGCGGCGGGCGTTCGTCTCCTCGCCCGCGCGGAGGGCGACCCGTGGCTGACCGCCGACCCGCTGCGGCTGCGGCAGGCCATCGGGAACCTCGTCTCCAACGCGGTCCGGCACACGCCCGCCGGGGGCAGCGTCACCGTCACCTCCCGGGTCGTCTCCGGGCGGGTGGCCATCGCGGTCGCGGACACGGGGGTCGGGATCTCCGCGGCGGATCTTCCGCACGTCTTCGACCGGTTCTGGCGCGCGGACAAGTCGCGTACGCGGGCCACGGGGGGGAGTGGGCTGGGGCTGGCCATCGTGCGTGACCTTGTGCGGGCGCATGGCGGGACGGTCTCCGCCGAGAGCGACCCCGGCCAAGGCACCACCTTCACCCTCTACTTCCCCATCACCTAACCCAACCCCCACCCACCCGTTCCTGCCCGGCGACCAGGCCGGGCCCCGCCCTAGCGGCTCCCCCGCCGTCCCCAAGGGGTGGGTGGGCGGGGAAAACCAGCCAGTGACCGGCGGACGACAGCGGTGCGTAAGCCGAGAGCACGTATTGAGCCCGTCCGGCGTTTGAGGACGAGCGCGTTAGCGCGGTGGTGTGACCTGAGCCGTTGGGGGAGCGCGCGGTGCTTTGAGCCCGGGCCGTAGGGGAGAGGGCGGGTGGGTGGGGGAGAAGCCTCTCGAGCCGCGGTAGCGGGAGGGTGGTGGGGCTCAGCCCTACCGTTCGAGGCCAGGGGCCAGCTTGGGCGGACCCGGCCGCGGCGGCGACACTCCCCCGAGCCACGCGCCAAGCGCATGCACCGTCGGGGCCAGGTCCGATGCAGGGATCAGATCAGGCCTCGCCAACAGATGGCTAACATGTGCCCAACGGCCCCCGTTTTGGCGTGGCCGCGACAGCCAACGGGGGCTGCGGGCACTGGGGGAGTAGGGCACGCATGGCAGGCGAGCTGCGGTTCGGGCTCCTCGGCGTGCCCGCCGTGTACGACGCCGCGGGCGAACCCCGCCCGCTCCGCGGCCCCAAGGCCCGCGCCCTGCTGACCGCGCTGCTGCTCGCCCCGGGCCGCGTGGTCTCCGCCGACGCGCTCACCCAGGCGCTGTGGGGCGACGTGCCGCCCGCCTCCGCCCGCGCCTCGCTGCAGAACCACGTCACCCGGCTGCGCCGCCTCCTCGACGACCCGGCCCGGCTGCACGCCGTACCGCCGGGCTACCGGCTGCGCGTGGCCGACGGCGAACTCGACGTCCGCGTCTTCGAGCGGCACGCCGCCGCGGCCCGCGCGGCCCACGCCGCCCGCGACTGGGACACCGTCGAGGCCGAGGCCGCGGCGGCCCTCGGCCTGTGGCGCGGTGCCCCGCTCTCCGGGCTCTCCACGACCACCGCCGGTGACGCCCTGGTCCAGCGCCTGGAGGAGGCCCGCCTGCTCGTCCTGGAGTGGCGCTACGACGCGGCCCTGGAGCGCGCCCCCGAGCGGGAGGCCGAACTCTCCTCCCTCGTACCGGAGTTGGCGTCCCTCGTCACCGAGCATCCGCTCCGTGAGGCGTTCCACCGCCAGCTCATGCTCCTGCTGCACCGCACCGGCCGCCAGGCGGAGGCCCTGGCCGTGCACCGCGCCCTGCGCCGCAGGCTGGTCGAGGAGCTCGGCGTCGAGCCGGGCGACGGTGTCCGCGCGGCCCACCGGGAGATCCTCAGCAGCCCCGGAACCCCCGCCGCGCGGCCGGTCCGCGCCGTCCTCGCCGGGGGCCGCCCCACCACGTCACCGCCGCGCCGCGCGCCCCGCCCCGCCCAGCTCCCGCCCGCGCCCTCGCACTTCACCGGCCGCGAGGACACGGCCCGTGAGCTGCGCGAACGACTCACCGGCGGCGGCGCGGGCGCCCCACCCGTGGTCGTCCTCTCGGGCATGGCGGGCGTCGGCAAGAGCGCCCTCGCCCTGCACGTCGCGCACGGCCTGCGCGAGCGCTTCCCCGACGGCCAGCTCTACGTCAACCTGCACGGGGCCACCCCCGGCGTCGCCCCGCTCACCCCGGGCCAGGCCCTCGCCGCGCTCCTCCGCGACCTCGGCGCCGAGGCCCGGCACGCCCCCGACGACCCGGACGCGGCGGCCGCGCTGCTGCGCTCGCTCCTCGCCCCCACCCGTACGCTCCTCGTCCTCGACGGGGCCGCGAGCGCCGCGCAGGTCCGGCCGCTGCTGCCCGGCGGCGCGGGCTGCGGCACCCTCGTGACCAGCCGCTCCCCGCTCACCGCGCTCGACGGCGCCGCCCGCTTCCCGCTGCCCCCGCTGTCCGCCGAGGACAGCACCGCGCTGCTGCGCGCCGCGTCGGGGCGGGCCGACCTCGGCGCGGGGCACCCGCTGGTGCGGCTCACGGGCCGCCTCCCGCTCGCGCTGCGGATCGTCGCGGCCCGGCTCGCCGCCCGCAGCGCGCTCACCCCGGACGCCCTCGCGGGCCTGTTGACGGACTGCGAGGGCCGCCTGAGGCACCTGGAGTACGACGACTTGAGCGTGCGGCGCTCCCTCGACGTCGCCCTGGAGGCGCTGCGCACCTCCGACCGCGACAGCGACCGCGACGCCGCCCGCGCCCTCGGCGTCATCGGCGCGCTCGACCTGCCCGCGTACGGCGCGCCGCTCCTCGCCCGGCTGCTCGGGTTGGCGCGCTGGCGCGCCCAGGCCGCCCTGGACCGCCTCGTCGACGTCGCCCTCCTCGAAGAGACCGCGTACGGCCGCTACGCCCCGCACGACCTCGTACGGGACTTCGCCCGCGCCCACCGCGAGCCCCGCCCCGCGGACGCCTTCGGCGCGACGGCCCTGCGCTGGTACGGCGACACCGCCCGCGCGGCGCTGCTCGCGATCGCCCCACAGGGCCGGGACCGCGAGGACCGCCTCGCCGTGCCCGCGCCCACCGCCCCCGAGCCCGAGGACCTGGAGGGCTTCGGCTCCCTCGACGCCGCGTTCGCCTGGGCGGACGAGGAGCTGGACAACGTCGTCGCCCTCGCCGAGCGCCACACCGGCGACACCTCCGGGCTCGTGCCCGCGCTGGTGCGGAACCTCTTCCCGTATCTGCAACGCCGGGGCCGCCTCGCCGAGTTGGGCACCCTCGCCGCGATCGCCGTGGACACCGCGCGGCTGCACGGCGACCCGGCCGTGACGGCGCAGGCCCTCACCGACCTCGCGGGCCACCGCTTCATGACGGGCCGCGCGGGCGAGGCCCTGGCCCTGAACGACGAGGCGCTCGCCCTGTGGCACGGCATCGGCCGCGCCTCCTGCGTGCGCCGCGGCCTGAACCACCGGGGCCTGCTGCTCGACGGCCTGGGCCGCCGCGCGGAGGCCGTGGACGCCCTGACCCGGGCCCTGGAACTCGCCCGCTCCCTGGACGACCCGCTCAGCGAGGCCATCACGTTCAGCCACCTCGGCAACCTCTACGAGCACAGCGACGCCCGGCTCGCCATCGTCCACCACGAGCGCAGCCTCGCCATCGGCGAACGCATCGGCCACGCCGTCGTCCGCCAGTCCGCGCACTGCAACATCGGCTACGCCCACCTCGCCCTCGGCGAACCGGCCGCCGCCCTCGGCCACTTCGAGGTCAGCCTGCGCGTACACGGCGAGTACGAGGACTGGCACGGCGAGTCCCACACCCGCCTCGGCCTGGTCCGCGCCCTGCGCGCCCTGGGCCGCACCGTCGAGGCGGCCCGCGCCTGCGCCCTCCTCCTGGAGCGCGCCGCCCACCGCGGCGACACCCACATGACCGGCCTGGCCCGCCACCAGCACGGCCTCCTCCTCCACGCCCAGGGCCACCCCCAACAGGCCCAGGAGCAGTGGCGCTCGGCCCTCACCGCCCTGGAGTCCCTGGACGGGGCGAGCCCGAAAGTGGTGACCGAACTGCGAGAACTCACGGGCGGAGCATCGAGCCCGTCCGGCGCTTGAGGACGAGCGCGCAGCGCGAAAGGGCCCGGTCCGAAGCGCGGCCACACGCTTCACTTGGCATCGGCGTAGCACCGTACGACCGCCGTGGTGAACGGAAACCGCACCGGGGTCTCGCCGAACGCGATCCGACCGGCCAGGTCCCCGGCCTCCCGCACGGCCGCCGCGACCTCCTCCGCCTCCTCGGCCGGGCAGTGCACGATCACCTCGTCGTGCTGGAAGAAGACCAGCTCGGCGCGGAGGTGCGCGGTGGCCCTGCGCAGCGCGGCGAGCATGAGCAGAGCCCATTCGGAGGCGCTGCCCTGCACCACGAAGTTCCGGGTGAAGCGGCCGCGGGCGCGGGCGTTGGTGGAGGCGTACCCGGGGGTGAACGCGCCCTCCCGGGGGGTGTCGTCGGGCTCGGCGGCGTCCTCCTGCGGCAGGCCCGCCTCGCCGAGGGCGTCCTCGCCCGCACCGGCCGCGGGCGGGCTGGTCCGGCCCAGCCAGGTCCGGACGAGACGGCCCTCCTCGCCCGCGCGCGCCGCGTCGTCGACGTACGCGACGGCCCGCGGGAAGCGGCGGCGCAGCGCCGCCAGGTTCTTCAGGCCGTCGCCGGAGGTCTGGCCGTAGACCGCGCCGAGCAGCGCCAGCTTGGCGTGCTCGCGGTCGCCGGAGAACGCGCGGTCCGAAAGGCGCGTGTACAGGTCGTCGGGGCTGCCCGCCACGTCCATCAGGCCCGGGTCGCGCGAGATGGCGGCCAGTACGCGCGGCTCCAGCTGGTCGGCGTCGGCGACGACGAGCCGCCAGCCCCGGTCCGCGACCACCGCGCGGCGGATGACCTTGGGGATCTGCAGGGCGCCGCCGCCGTTCGTGGTCCAGCGCCCGGTGACGGTGCCGCCCGGCGTGTACTCGGGGCGGAAGCGGCCGTCGCGCACCCAGTCCTGGAGCCAGGACCAGCCGTGGGCGGTCCACACGCGGTACAGCGACTTGTACTCCAGGAGCGGGCGCACGGCGGGGTGGTCGATCTCCTCCAGCTCCCAGCGCCTGGTCGAGCGGACCTTGACGCCCGCCCGCGCGAACGCCTTGACCACGTCCGCGGGCAGGTCGGGGCGCACCCGGTGCCCGAACGCCGCCGACACCTCGTCGGCCAGCTCGGCCAGGCGCCGGGGCTCGCCACCGCCGCCGTACCGCTCGCCGAGCAGCTCGGTGAGGACGTCGCGGTGGACGTCCGCGCGCCACGGCAGCCCGGCTCCGTTCATCTCCGCGGCCACGAGCATGCCCGCCGATTCGGCGGCCGTGAGCAGCCGCATCCGCCCCGGGTGCGCGGTCGCCCCATGCCGTCTGAGCTGCTCCGCGTACACCTCAAGGAGGGCGTCGAAGGGCAGCGGGGCGGACGCGGACGGTTCGAAGAGGGAGTCCTGCGCGCCGGGCACCGCGGCGCGGGGCGGCGGGTCCGGCGGCACGGGTCTTCGCCTGCCGCGCGCCCAGGCGGCCGCCGCCGAACGGGGCTCGCCGAGCCGCCCCTCGTGCCCGAGCAGCAGCGCCTCCGCGGCCTCCACGTCGTAGCAGCGCTCGACGCGGACGCCCGCCGCGAGCAGCCGGGGATAGATCTCGGCGGTGGACCGCCACACCCAGCGTCCGACCCCGGGGCGCCGCCGCACCGCCCCGGCGAGGTCGTCCTCCCGCACGGCGGGCCCGACGGGCAGCCCGTCGTCCCCGAGCTGTGCCACGAGCACCCCCGGCCCGTCCTCCGCGATGGCCCACCGTTGCGCTTCCACGCCTCGACGATCGCACCCGCCACTGACAATCGGGCCCCGGACCTGGGCGGCCGCCCGGCCGCACCCCGCATGGCCCACCCCGCGTGCCGCACCCGGCCGCCCCTGCCACGCTCGGTGCCATGCGCGTCGCCCTGGCCCAGACCGACTGCGCGCTCGGCGAGGTGGACGAGAACCTGGAGGTCGCCCGCGAGTGCGTGGCCCAGGCGCGGGCCCAGTCCGCCGACCTCGTGGTGTTCCCCGAGCTGAGCCTGCACGGCTACCACCTGGGCGCCCTGAAGCGGGACACCTCGCTGCCCGCCGACGACCCGCGCCTGCTCGGCCTGTCCCTGCTCGGCCCGGACGTCCTGGTCGGCCTGCACGAGCACACCAGCCTGCGCGCGTACAACACGTCGGGCTACTACGCGGCGGGCGCCCTGCGGCACGCGCACCGCAAGCTGTACCTGCCGAACTACCTCGCCTGGGAGGAGCGCAAGCACGTCAGCCCGGGCCAGCACCTGCGCGCCTACGACCTGCCCGGCGGGCACGGCCGCGCGGCCACGCTGATCTGCAACGACGCCTGGCAGCCGGTGCTTCCGTGGCTCGCGGTGCAGGACGGCGCGGAGGTCATCGTCGTCCCCACGAACAGCGCGGCGAGCCTCGACCCGGAGGCGATGGACACGGGCCTGTACTGGGACACCCTGCTGTCGTACACGGCCCGCATGCTCCAGTGCTGGGTGGTGTTCGTGAACCGCGTCGGCAACGAGAACGGGGCCACGTTCTGGGGCGGTTCACGCGTCGTGGACCCGCGCGGCACGGTGGTCGCGCAGGCGCCCAAGTGGGAGCCGGGCCTGGTCACCGTCGACATCGACCTGCACGAGGCCCGGCGCCAGCGCCGCGCGGTCCCGCTGGTCGCGGAGGCCCGCCTCGGCCTCATCGACCGCGAGGTCCGCCGCCTCATCGACGAGGGCGGCGACTCTTAGGCAGGCGCCCCGCCGTCATCGGCGCTCCGCGCCTCGTCCTCAAACTCCCCCAAGCTCTTAAGGAGCAGGGGGTACCCCCTCGACGGGCTGAAAGTCTCCGGCTCGGGCCACACGCTCAGCCGCCCGAGGCCCGGTGGGCCCGAGGCACCCGCCACGCCCCCGCCACCACGGCCACCACCCCGCACACCCCCGCACACAAGCCCATCGCCGACCAGGGAACCACCACGTGCCCCGGCACCGAGAGCCGGGCCAGAGCCACCGCGAGCCCACCGAGCCCAATCGCGGTCACCGCAAGCCCGAGCACCGCACCCACCGCCACCGAGAGCACCGCCTCCCCGGCCGCGACAAGCCGCAGCTGACCCGCCGTCGCCCCCGCCAGGCGCAGAGACCGCAGCTCAGGAGCCCGTACCGGCGCGGTCATCAGGAGCGTGGAGACCAGGGAGATCGCCGCGTACGTGAGGCAGAGCGCGAGCAGCATGAGCAGGCCGAGCCGGGTCTGCTCCCGCATGCGCGGGTACGTCGCGGCGAGCCAGTCGTCGACCGGCCGCACCGCACCGCCGCTCGCGCGCAGCGCCCGCGCCACGGCGGCGCGGTCGGCCCCGGCCCCGAGCCGGACGTCGAGGCGGTCCACGGGCGCGCCCACCGCGTTCGCGGCGGTCACGTACGCGCCGTTGTCGCCGGTGCCGCGCGCGAGGACCGCCACGATCCGCAGCCGGGCCCGCCGCCCGTCGCCGAGCCACACGGACACCCGCTCGCCGACGCGGTGCCGCTGCCACTCCTCGTCGACGACGATCGAACGGTCGTCGAGGTCGCGCACGTCGCCCGCCACCACCGGCAGCCGGGACACCGCCGCGAACGCCGCCGGGTCGGCCACCGCCCGCGCCTCGGCCCTGACCACCGCCGACCCGTCGTCCTCGGGCACGAACACGGCGGTGGCGGCGGACGCGGCGAGGGTGGCGCCCGCGACCGGGCCCACGGGACGCAGCCCCGCGCCGGTGACGACGAGGTCGGCGGCGGTGCGCTGCCGGGCCTGAGCCGCCTTCGCCGCGCCGACCGTCCCCGCCGAGCCGAACAGACAGCCCGCGAGCGCCACCGTGACGAGGACGGGCGCGGCGACGGCGGCGGTGCGGCGCACCCCGGCACCGCAGTTGGCGCGGACGATCCGGGCGAGGACGGCCGCCCGGCGGGCCCGCCCCGGCCGCGCGGGGGAGGGCCAGCGGAACAGCGCCACGACATGCCGTACGAGCAGCGGCGCGAGCGCGGCGACCGCTGTCGCGAGGATCATCGGCTGGGTGGTGTACGTCTTGCGCTTGAGCAGGTCCGAAGGGTCCGACCACAGCGTCCACAGGAGCAGCCCGAGCGCCCCCGCGAGCAGCGCGGCGCCCGCGGCGCGGCGGCCCGGCGGCATCACCCCGGTGTCGAGCGACGCCTCGCGCAGCGCCTCCACGGGGCTGACCCGGGCCGCGCGCCGCGCCGCGCTCCAGGCCCCGGCCAGGGCGACGAGGAGCCCGGTCCAGAAGGCGAGTTGATACGGCCACCAGGTCCAGCGCAGGCCTTCGGCCACCGTGAACCACGGCGGTGCGACCTCCGCGTCCACCAGGGCCCGCGCGAGGTGCGGGGCGCCCCAGGCCCCGAGCCCGCAGCCGGTGGCGGCCGCCAGGGCCCCGACCACCAGGGCCTCGCCGAGCAGCCAGCGCCGCAGCTGGCCCCGGCTCGCCCCGGCCGCCCGCAGCAGCCCCAGCTCACGGCGGCGCAGCGCCACCACGAACGCGCACGTGGACGCGGTCACGAACGCCGAGACGAACACGGCGACCCCGCCCGCCGTGCCGAGGAACGCGTTCACGGCCACGAGCGCCCGCCCGTCCCGCTCCGCGCCCGGGTCGACGCGGGCGCGGTCCGCGCCGGTGAGCACGCGGGCCCCGGTGCGGGACGCGGCGACGGCGGCCCGCACCGCGCCGACGGGCGCGCGCACGCCGACGGCGTCCGGCCCGCCGCTGACCCGCACCGGGCCGAGCCGCCGCAGGTCCGCGAGCAGTTCCCTGTCCACAGGGTGTGGATGGGCGAGCCGCTCCTCGACGTGCTCGGTCCGCGGCCCCCGCCGCACCGGCACGCTCAGTGCGTCCCGCCCCGCCACGACCACGGGCGACCCGGCGAACCGCCGGGGCTCGCGCTCCACGCCGCCCGTGCTCGCGGCGAGCCCCACCCCCATCGCGGCGGTCAGGGCCACCCCGAGGGCGATGGCGACGAAGGCCCCGAGGAACCCGGCCCAGCGAGAACGGAGCGAAGCAAAGATCATGCCCCAAGCGAACCGCCCCCGGCCGCCCGCCTCACGCCCCCTGGCGGGCGGATCGGAGGTAGGGCCAGACCTACCCTTAGGGGTATGGACTCGGTGATCGACAAGGCGTTCGCGGCGGCCCTGTACGCGCACACGCCCCCTGACAAGACCACCGGGCCCGACGACCGCACGAGCGGACGCGGGCGGCGCGGGCGGCGCGGCCGTGGTGCCGCCGCGGCGCGGCACGTCGACGACGCCCTCGACACGGCCGCCTCCCTGCTCGCCGCCGCCCCCGCCGCCGACGCCGAAGTGGCCCGCCGCGGCGAGGAGTTCGTGCGCCGCGCCTGGGAGCGCGGCTGGCAGCCCGCCGACGTCCTCCGGCTCGTCCGCCGCGACCTCGACGAGGACCACGTACGCCTCGCCGCCGAGCTGATCCGCGCCGAGACCCGCCGCTACGCCCCCGAGGAGCTGCCCGCCCGCTGGCCCGGCCAGCTCGCCGACCTCGACGCGCTCGCCCCGTGGCGCGCTCCGGACCGCTTCACGCGCGCCACCGCCCTGCTCACCCTCTACCGCCTCCTCCTGCGCCTGCCCGCCATCGAGCCGGTCGGCCCGCCCCCGGGCGCCCGCGGCCCGCTCGACACTCCGCCCGCGCACGGCGAGCCGCGCGCCCTGACCCGGATCCGTGCCTTGCTCGCCAAGGCCGAGGCGACCACGTTCCCGGAGGAGGCGGAGGCCCTGACCGCGAAGGCGCAGGAGCTGACGGCCCGGTACAGCGTCGACGAGGCGCTGCTCGCCGCGCGCACGCACGCCACCGGCACGCCCGGCGCCTGCCGCGTCGGCGTCGACGCCCCGTACGAGACCGCGAAGGCGATCCTCCTCGACGCCGTCGCCACCGCGAACCGCTGCCGCGCCGTGTGGAACGAGGCCTTCGCCTTCTCCACCGTCGTCGGCTTCGAACCGGACCTGGACGTCGTCGCGTTGCTGTACGCCTCCCTCCTGGTCCAGGGCGCCGCCGCCATGACCACCGCAGAGGCGGGCCAGCGCGCGGGCGGCCGCAACCGCACCAAGACCTTCCGCCAGGCCTTCTGGATGGCGTACGCCCACCGCGTCGGCGCCCGCCTGGAGGCCGCGGCCGCGCCCGTCACGCACGAGGGCGGCGACGGCGCGCTGCTCCCGGTGCTCGCGGCCCGGGACGTCTCCGTCGCCGACCGCACGGAGCGGATGTTCCCCGAGACCACCACGACCCGCGTGCGAGGCGTGCACGACGGCGCGGGCTGGGCCGAGGGCGCGGCCGCGGCGGCGGGCGCTAACCTTCACGCACGTGTGAGGCTTCCGGACACCCGTACGGACAAGGGGGACTGACATGCGCATCGGAGAGCTGGCGGAACGTACCGGCACGTCCCGCAGACTGCTGCGCTACTACGAGGAACAGGGCCTGATCGTCGCCGACCGGGCCCCCAACGGCTACCGCGACTACGACGAGTTCTACGTCGACCGCGTCCTGCAGATCCGCGGCCTCTTGGAGGCCGGGCTGCCCACCCGCATCATCAAGCAGATCCTGCCCTGCCTGAACAAGCCCCGCGTCATCCACTTCCCCGACGCGACGCCGGAGATGCTCGCCACCCTGGCACACGAGCGCGACCGCATGACCGAACGCGTCGAATGCCTGACCCGCAACCGCGACGCGATCGCGGAATACCTAGAAGCGGTAACCCAAACCCGAGCCCAACAACCAGCCTGACCCCTACGCCCGCCCGCCCCTCCGCTCCTGTGGGCGGCTTCCCCCCCCGCCCTGTGGGCGGCTGGTCCGCCCAGGGGGCGGAACGGGCGGGCACAGGGCGGCCCGCCGCGCGACGCGAACCCCACCCCCGCCCCCACCGCGGCCGCACCAGCACACCGAGCCCCACCCCATAAACCCCCAAACCCCTGCGTACCATCACGGAGTGACCTGGTGGCGAGCACTCAGACAGACCGCCCACACAGGCCTGTCCGTAGAGCGCCGCCGCCTGGAACCCCTCGTGGCCCTCCGCGGAGCCACCGGCCTAGCCCTCGTCATCGGCGCGAGCCTCACCCTCTTCGGCCCCGCCGTCGCCGCCAGCTCCGCGTTCGGCGCGTACCAGGCGGCCATCGCCACCTTCCAGCGCAGCTGGCGCCCGCGCCCCGAGCTCGCCATCGCCTCCGGCACGAGCCTCGCCGTCTCCACCTTCCTCGGCTACGTGACGGGCTCCCACCAGCCGCTGTTCCTCGCCCTGCTCGCCCTGTGGACCTTCCTCGCGGGCCTGAGCTGGGCGGCGGGCCCCACGATCGGCCTCATCGCCACGTCCAACGTCGCCATCATGCTGGTGACCATCACCCTCCCCACCTCGATCGCGGCGGCCGCGGGCCACGCCGCGATGATGGTCGTCGGCGGCCTCGTCCAGGCGGCCCTGGTGGTCGTCTTCCCGGTACGCCGCTGGGGCGCCCACCGCGACGCCCTGGCCGACGCCCTGGCGGCGGAGGCCGACTACGCCCGCCGCCTGCGCCACGACCCGGCGGCCCCCTTCGACCCGGTGCCGCTGATGGCGGCCCGCGACGCTGCGACGATCACTCCCCGCCAGGCCCGCACCCGCCCCGCCGAACTCCACGGCGCCCGCGGCCTCGCCGAACGCATCCGCCCGGTACTCGCCTCGCTCGCCGACCCGGCGATGGGCGTCCCCGAGGAGGGCCCCGAACGCGCCCGCGCCCGTGAACTCCTCGCCGCCGCGGCCGACATCCTCGACGCCGCCGCCCGAGCCATCCGCCACGGCACCCCCGTCCGCCTCCCGCCCCCCGCCGTGGCCGCCTTCCAGACCCCCGACACGGGCGCCATCCTCCAGGGCCCGCCCCACCGAGCGGCGACGCGCCTGGGAGCCCTGCTCAAGGACGTGGTGGAAGTGGCGGGCGGCCGTTCATCCGCACCCCCCGCCCAGGGGGAGGACACCAGGGCGAGCGCCAAGAACCTCCTCCGCCCGGGCCTGGCGGCCCTGGCCCCCGTCGCCGCCAAGGCCATGCGCGCCGAGCTCCGGCGCCGCGGCTCCCCCGTCACCCGCCACGCCCTGCGCGTCACCACGGTCACCACCGTCGGCTACGCCCTGGGCACCCACCTCCCCCTGGGCCACGCCTACTGGGCCCCCATGGCCTCGGTCATGGTGATGCGCCCGGACTTCTCCCAGACGTACTCCCGCGCCGTCGCCCGCTTCGCGGGCACCCTCGTCGGCGTGGCCCTGGCCACGGGCCTGGTCCAGCTCGTCCACCCCGGCACCCGCCTCTCCGCTGCCCTCGCCGTCCTCTGCGCGGGGCTCATGTACCTGCTGATGCGCACCGGCCAGTTCGCCGCCCAGGCCTGCGTCGCCGCGTACGTGGTGTTCCTGCTCGGCATGGGCGGCGAGGAGTGGACGCAGACGGTCCCCGAGCGCGTCTTCCTGACGCTGCTCGGCGGCGCCCTCGCGATGCTCGCGTACGCCTGCTACCCGGCCTGGGAGACCCCGCGCCTGCGCACCCGCCTCGCGGACTGGCTGGCGGCGGACGGCCGGTACGCCGCCGCCGTCGTCGGCCACTACGCCGAGCCCGCGGGCAAGTCCTGCCCGGACGTCCGCGAGGCCCTGCTCGCCGCCCGCGACGCCCGCATCGCCTGGCAGGAGGCGGCCGAGCGCGCCCAGCGGGAGCCCGTGCGCCACCGCGGCCTGTCCCGCGCCGCCGCGCAGGACGCCGAGCTCGCCCTGGTGCAGATCGGCCGCGTCGCCATGCTGATGGAGGCGCACCTGCCCGAGCGCGGCGCGCCCCCGGTCCCGGCCGCCGCCCGCTTCGCGGACGCCCTGCGCACCGCGACCGCCCAGGGCGCGCGGGCCGTGCGCGAGCGCCGCGTCCCCGACTGGGGCCCGGTGCGCGACGCCCTGGCCGCCTGGGACGGCGAGGGCGTCCCGGACCGCGTCGTACGCCGCGGCACGGGCCTGCTCCTCCAGGCCCTCGACGACCTCGCCGACGCCCTGGACACCACGCCGCCGCCGATGCTGGTAGACGGCACCGACAGCTAGCGCCCCGAAGGGGCGCGGGGAACTGCGCGACCAGCCACGACGTACCCGCAGACGACCGACGGCCCATCGCGGTCATTCCAGCGAAGCGCTTGGCGGCCCCGCTACCAGGAGGACTTGCGCACGCCGGGCAGGAACCCGGCGTGCGCCTGCTCCCGCAGCCGCACCCGGGAGAGCCCGAACGCCCGCACGTACCCGCGCGGCCGCCCGTCCACGCTGTCGCGGTTGCGGACCCGCGTGGCGCTGGCGTCGCGCGGCTGGCGCGCCAGTTCCCGCCGGGCCGCGAGCCGTTCGGCGTCCGGCGTGGACGGGCTGCGGAGCAGCTCCTTCAGCTCGGCTCGCCGCGCGGCGTACCGGGCGACGACCTCGCGCCGCTTCTCGTTCTTCGCGACCTTGCTCTTCTTGGCCATCAGACCTTCTCCCCGCGCGCCCGGATCCTGGCCACGGCGGCCTCGACGCCGATCACGTCGACGGTCTTGATGCCCCTGGCGCTCAGCCGCAGGCGCACGTACCGGTGCTCGCTCGGCAGCCAGTAGCGCTTGCTCTGGACGTTCGGGTCGAAGCGGCGCGACGTGCGCCGGTGGGAGTGGGAGACGTTCTTGCCGAAGCCGGGCTTCGCGCCGGTCAGCTGGCAGTGGGCGGACAAGGTGACGCACCTCTCGTTCGGTCGCGGTCCCGGCCATTTGGAAACGGGAACCATTTTCATATACTAGCCCTCATGGCTCGCAACGAACTCCGCCCCGTCATCAAGCTCCGGTCCACCGCAGGCACTGGCTACACGTACGTGACCCGCAAGAACCGCCGGAACGACCCCGACCGCCTGACCCTGCGCAAGTACGACCCCGTGGCAGGCCGCCACGTCGACTTCCGAGAGGAGCGCTGATCCGCGTGCGACCCGCAATCCACCCGCCGTACGGGCCCGTCGTCTTCCGCGACAAGGCCGCGGGCTTCGCCTTCCTCACCCGCTCGACGGCCACCAGCGACAAGACGGTCGACTGGGAGGACGGCCGCACGTACCCCGTCATCGACGTCGAGGTCTCTTCCGCGAGCCACCCCTTCTACACGGGCCAGCAGCGCGTCCTCGACACCGCGGGCCGCGTGGAGCGCTTCGAGCGGCGCTACGGGAGCGCCCGCGCGTCCGCGGCGCCCGACACCGCTGACGACGGGGCCCGTTGATGGGCGCCACCCTGGCCGTCGCCCTCGTCGGGGGCCTGCACACCGAGGCCAGGGCCGCGGCCGTGGCGCGGCTCCTGGCCACCGTCCCCGACAGCGTGGCCCTGCACCACGACCTCTCCACTGCCGCCACCGGCCGGGTCGTACGGACCGTGCGCGACGCCACCGGCGTCCTCTCCACCGACGAGACCCCCCTCGTCAACGACTGCGCCTGCTGCGCCCTGCGCGAGGACCTCGTCCCGGAGCTGGAGCGGCTCGCCGCGGGCGGGCTCACCCGGCTCGCGGTCGTCGAGCTGTGGGACTCCGTCGAACCGAAGGCGATGGCCGAGGTCATCGCCGGGCACGGCTCGCGGGCGCTGCGCCTGAGCGGCGTCATCACGGCCGTCGACCCGAGCCTGCTCCTGCCCTGCCTCGCCAACGGCGACGACCTGGCGGACGTCGGGCTCGCCGCGGCCCCCGGCGACCGGCGCACCGTCGCCGACACCTGGGCGCGCCAGCTGGAGTACCCGCCGGTCCTCGCCGTCCTGGACACGGCGGGCGCCGACGCCGAGGACCGCGCGCTGCTCGCCCAGCTCCACCCGACGGCCCGCCAGGTCCCGATCGAGCGCGGCGACCTGGCGGGCGCCGCGCTCGCGGGCTTCGACGTGGAGGCGGCCGCCGCCGAGCAGCACCCGGCGTGCGCGCTGCTGCCCGCCGAGGCCGACGACAGCGGCGTCGCCACGCTCGTGTGGCACCGCCGCAGGCCCTTCCACCCCGAGCGCCTGTACGCGGCCCTGGAGGACCTCACCTGCGCGGCCGCCCGCAGCCGGGGCCGGTTCTGGCTCGCGGACCGGCCGGACACGCTGCTCGCCTGGGACGCGGCGGGCGGCGCGCTGTGCGTCGAGAGCGCGGGGCCGTGGCTGGCGTCCCTGCCGGACGCCGCCTGGGACCTGGTGCCGCCGGTGCGCCGCGCGGCCGCCGCGCTCGACTGGCACCCCGAACACGGCGACTGCTGCCAGCACCTGGTGTTCACCTCGCCGGGCCTCGACCGCGACGCCCTCACCGAGGTCCTGGAGTCCTGCCTCCTCACGGACGAGGAATACGCGGCAGGCCGCACGGCCTGGAAGTCCCTACCCCCGGCGTTCGACGCCTTCTTGGAGATCTAGCCTCCTTGCTGTGGGCAATCGTCCCGCAGGGCGAGTGGGGTCTCCCCTGCTCGAGCGAAGCCGAGAGCTTGGGGAAGGGTGGGCACAGCCCTAGGTGCCGCTCAGCCGCGCAACCAGGCCCGAGCCAACCAGGCCCCCCGGCCCCAGGGCGCCCGAAGCCCCCAGGGGGGCGCACGCGCAGCGCCCGCGCTTCCGCCCGACCAGGGCCCCGCCCCCACCGGGAACCCCCCGACGGATCTTGTTCGTCCCCCCGGACGGCGGCCCCCCTGCCACCGGGCAGACCCATGGGCCCCGAGGTCGAGGAGAGGCGGCACCCACCATGGCCAGCACCGGCGAACACGAGGACCGGCTGTTCGCCGCGCTGGCCAACGGCACCCGCCGTGAGGTCCTGCGCCTCCTGCGCGACCGCGGCCCACAGCCCGTACAGGCCCTCGCCTCGCACTTCGACATGCGCAGGCCCAGCCTCTCGGAGCACCTGAAGGTGCTGCGGGAGGCCGGTCTCGTCTCCGGGGAGCGCGCGGGCCGCCAACGCATCTACCGGATCGAAGCATTCCGCCTCGCCGAGGTGCGCGACTGGCTGGGACCGTACGAACGCCTCTGGCACGAACGCACGTGTCGACGCACGTGCGAGCGCACGAGCGAGCCCCCGGAGTAGCCCGTACCGGCCCCCGCCGCGCGCCGCCGGAAAATTCACCTGCCACCAGAAGGCCTCCGCGCGCGTCTGTTCCTCATGTACGAGGTCATCGGATCCGGCCAACCCCGCGCGGAGGAGGGCGCGGAAGATCATGGACGGGGGCTGGCGTTCGCATGTCATGCGGGGTTCGGCGTGGTGGCGAGGGAGCTGTAACCAGCTCACCACGCCGCGTGCACGTGCATCTGCCCATGCATCGGCACATGAACACAGCTATGATCCGGGACAGTTGACGGCTACAACAACAGCCACGGCACCACCGGGGAGCGACCTGTGCACCACGTGTTCAACGGCATGGCGGCCACGGATCTTCACGGGGTGGTCTGGCAGAAGAGCAGGCACAGCAACTCGCAGGGTTCCTGCGTGGAGTTCGCGAAGCTGCCGGGCGGCGACGTCGCCGTCCGCAACTCGCGCTTTCCGGACGGGCCCGCGCTCGTCTACACGCGCGCCGAGATCGAGGCCATGCTGCTCGGCATGAAGGACGGCGAGTTCGACCATCTGCTCGGCGGCTGACCACTTCGATCCGACCGGTCGACGAGGAGCGCGCAAGCGGAAGCAAGGCAAGCAGGGCCAGCAGAAACGATCGTCCGTGGGGGAAACCGCGACGGAAGGCGATCGTTCACGGGGACGCGGGGGGTGAACACCCGCGGGAGACGGGGGGCAGGGCTGTTCCGGCCGACCGGAAGGCCGCCCGGCCCACGGCGGGGCCGGTCCTTCAGGCCAGTTGGAACAGCGCCCACACCACCTTGCCGCTCAGCGCGCCCGCGAGCGGGTGCCAGCCCCAGCCGTCGCTGAACGAGTCCACCAGGAACAGCCCGCGGCCCGACTCCGAGGCGAAGTCGTCGAGGGCGTCACCGGTCTCGCGCGCCACCGGACCGTCGTCGCTGGGATCCCGTACCGCGCACACCAGGCGTGAGGTCCACCGCATCATGTGCAGCCGCACGGGCGAGTCCTCGCCGACGACGCAGTGCACCTCGGTGTGCGTCCTGTCACCGGGAAGCGCGTGTCTCAGGGCGTTGGTGACGAGTTCGGAGACGACGAGCGCGATGTCGTCGAAGCGGTCGTCGAGCTCCCAGGACGTGAGCGTCTCGCGGGTGAACCGGCGCGCGCTGCCCACGGCTTCGTAGCGGGCGGGGAGGGCGCAGGAGGCGGCGCTGGAGACCGCGGAGGGATCGAGCGGAGGTAGCCCCTGCCGTAATGGCTCGAGCATGGTTGATCCATTCGTCCCCATGCGAGGCACTCCCCGGTTTTCGCGGCTCGCGGTACAAAGCGATCGAACGGTGGCGCGGTCGGTACAGCTGGTCGGTGGAGCAGCGGCACAGAAGTGGCGCGCCGACCATGGTTCCGAATGCGTACAGCAGATGCAAGGGCAGATGCACGTGCACGCGCCGGACTTGACCGCTCCTAGGGCGCTTCTTGCCCATTTCTTCCTACGGTTTCTTGCGGAGACCTGCCTTACGCTTTCCCTTTCCGTAACCGAACGAGTACCGCCCGAAGCGTTTAATGGCAGACTGCGAGTCTCAACACCTTGGGGAGGACTGAGCGAAGTGACCGCTGGGGAGTCGAGCGGCTCGGTGGTACGGCGCATCCTGCTGGGCTCGCAACTGAGGCGCCTGAGGGAGGCACGCGGCATCACCCGCGAAGCGGCCGGATACTCGATCCGCGCGTCCGAATCGAAGATCAGCCGCATGGAGTTGGGCAGGGTGAGCTTCAAGTCCAGGGACGTGGAAGACCTCCTCACGCTCTACGGCGTCATCGACGAGGCCGAGCGCTCCGCGCTCCTCTCGCTCGCCAAGGAGGCCAACCTGACCGGCTGGTGGCACAGTTACTCCGACGTCCTGCCGGGCTGGTTCCAGACATATATCGGCCTGGAGGGCGCGGCGTCCCTCATCCGTGTCTACGAAGTCCAGTTCATCAACGGCCTGTTGCAGACGGAGGCGTACGCCCACGCCGTCGTCGAGCGCGGCATGAAGGTCGCCGCGGGCAAGGCCGCAGGCCGGGGACGCACCGGCCGCCCGGCCAAAGTGAGCCAGGCCGACATCGACCGCAGGGTGGCCCTGCGCCTTGAGCGACAGAAGCTCCTCGTGTCAGAGCGCGCGCCGCAGTTCAAGTGCGTCCTCGACGAGGCCGCGCTGCGACGGCCGTACGGCGACCGGGAAGTGATGCGGGGACAGATCCAGCACCTGATCGACATCTCCGAGCGGCCGAACGTGACGCTGCAGGTCATGCCCTTCACCTTCGGTGGACACGCGGGCGAGAGCGGCGCGTTCACGATGTTGAGCTTCCCGGAGTCCGATCTCTCGGACGTCGTCTATCTGGAGCAGCTGACCGGCGCCCTCTATCTGGACAAGCGGGAGGAAGTGGCCCAGTACGAGCGGGCGATGGCCGAGCTCCAGGAGGACTGTCCGAATCCGGCCGACAGCCGCGACCTTCTCCGTGGTCTACTCCAACTGACCTGAATCGTCAGTAGTATGACTGGAATTCAGATGTCTGCTCATCCGCGGCAAGGGGTTCCGACTCATGTCCTTCTTCACCGATCTGGCTCACCAGTACATCGACGGTGAGTGGAAGGCCGGCTCAGGTTCCTGGGACATCATCGACTTCAACCCGTACGACGGGGAGAAGCTGGCGTCGATCACGGTCGCCACGGCCGACGAGATCGACCAGGCCTACCGCGCCGCCCAGCGCGCGCAGGAGTCCTGGGGCGCGACCAACCCCTACACGCGCCGCGCGGTCTTCGAGCGCGCCCTGCGCATAGTCGAGGAGCGCGAGGCCGAGATCACCGAGGCGATCGTCGCGGAGCTCGGCGGCACCCTCGTCAAGGCGGGCTTCGAGCTGCACCTGGCCAAGGAGTTCCTGCGCGAGGCGGTGCACCTGGCGCTCGCCCCGCAGGGCCGGATACTCCCCTCGCCGGACGACACCAAGGAGAACCGCCTCTACCGCGTCCCGGTCGGCGTCGTCGGCGTCATCAGCCCCTTCAACTTCCCCTTCCTGCTCTCGCTGAAGTCGGTCGCCCCGGCCATCGCGCTCGGCAACGCCGTCGTCCTCAAGCCGCACCAGAACGCGCCGGTGCTCGGCGGCAGCCTGGTCGCCAAGATCTTCGAGGAGGCCGGGCTCCCCCCGGGCGTCCTGAACGTCGTGATCACGGACATCGCCGAGATCGGCGACGCCCTCCTGGAGCACCCCGTGCCCGGCGTCATCTCCTTCACCGGCTCGGACGCCGTGGGCCGCCACGTCGCCACGGTCTGCGCCCAGACCTTCAAGCGCTGCATCCTCGAACTGGGCGGCAACAGCGCGCTGATCGTCCTGGACGACGCGGACGTCGACTACGCGGTGGACGCCGCCGTGTTCAGCCGCTTCGTGCACCAGGGGCAGGTGTGCATGGCCGCGAACCGCATCCTGGTGGACCGCTCGCTGCGGGACGAGTTCACCGAGAAGTTCGTCGCCAAGGTCAAGACCCTGAAGGTCGGCGACCCCGCGGACCCGTCGACGCACATCGGCCCGCTCATCAACTCCTCGCAGGCAGAAGGCGTTTCGTCGCTGGTCGCCCAGACCGTGCAGGCGGGCGCCACGGCCCTGCTGCACGGCGCCACCGACGGCAATCTGGTGTCCCCTTCCGTCCTCACGGACCTGCCCGACGACTCCCCGGTGCTGCGCCAGGAGATCTTCGGCCCGGTCGCGCTCATCCTGCCGTTCGACGGCGAGGAGGAGGCCGTCCGCATCGCCAACGAGACGCCGTACGGCCTGAGCGGCGCGATCCACACCGGCGACACCGAGCGCGGCGTCCGTGTCGCCCGGCGCATCCGCACCGGCATGATCCACATCAACGACGGCACCGTCCACGACGAGCCCATCGTGCCGTTCGGCGGCGAGAAGCACTCGGGCGTGGGCCGCCTGAACGGCGAGTCGACCGTCGAGGCCTTCACCGCCCTGAAGTGGATCTCAGTCCAACACGGCCGCTCGCGCTTCCCGTTCTGAGCGGGGCCGGGGCGCGGGGTCGCCTCTGACCGAAGCCGCCTCCAGACATGCATCTAGGTGGACAGTAGATGCATGTCTGCTACGTATCCCATCGCCGAGGCGAGGGGCAAGCTCGGGGATCTCGTGCGTCGGGCCGCCCAGCACGAGCACATCACTCTTACCGACGGCGGGGTCCCGGCGGCGGTCCTCATTTCCCCCGCCGAGCTGGAAGACCTTGAAGACGCCCTCGCCCTCGCCCGTCTGGAGCGGGACCGGGCGCTCGGGCGCGCGGAAGCGCCGATCCCGCACGACGAAGCGCGCCGCACGCTGCTCGAAGCGGCCGGGAGGGGCGAGTGACCTGACGGGTCCTGTGGGAGTCCGCCGCGCTGGACGCGGCCACGGGGCACCTCAAGAGTGACCCCGGGGGTGTAGACGCCCTGCTTCGGGCCGCCGATCAGCTCGCGGAGAACGAGTGGCCGGAGGGTTCTCGGGTCTGGGGCGTCGACTGCCGCCGCCTTCACCACGGACCCTGGCGCATCCTCTACCGCGTCGACGCGGAGGCGCGAACGCTGCACATCGAACACGTGGGGCGCAGGGAGTCCTGATCCGACACCTGAAAGCCCCGGACCATTGAGGACAGTAGTTGTCCGCAAGGGTCCGTAGCGTCTGAGGTGTCGGAAAGCCCGGCGAGCACCCTTCGGGAGAGGCGGATCCCATGCCCACTCACGTCAACGCGGAAGCCCACGGCGACGAGCGCGGCGCGCTCCTGGCCTTCGTCGAGGCCCAGCGCGGCGGGCTGCGCCGCTCGGTGCTCGGCCTGGACGACACGCAGGCGGCCAGCCGCCCGACCGCCAGCGAGCTGACCCTCGGGGGCCTGGTCAAGCACGTCGCCGAGACCGAGCTGAACTGGCTGCGCATGGCCCAGCAGAAGCCCAACGAGCGCCAGCGGACCCAGGAGACCTGGGGCGAGAGCTTCCGGCTCGTCGAGGGCGAGACGCTCGCCGGCACCCTCGCCTTCTGGGCCGAAGTGGCCGCCGAGACCGAGGAGTTCATCCGGTCCGTGCCGAGCCTGAACGACACCTTCCCGCTGCCCGAGGCGCCGTGGTTCCCCCAGGGCGGCGCGGTGTCGATGCGCTGGCTGCTGCTGCACCTCGTCGAGGAGATCGGCCGCCACGCGGGCCACGCGGACATCATCCGCGAGAGCCTGGACGGCAAGACCGCCTTCGAACTGGTGGCGCTGGAGTCGGGCCAGTCCTGGGGCTGAGGCGACAGGGGCCTCCCGGGCCGTACCCTAGTCAAAGTTGATGACTGCAAGCCGAAGGGTGCGGTGAATGTCGGCGATCCGGATGCTCGTCCTCGGGGCGGTCCGCCAGCACGGACGGGCGCACGGCTACCAGGTGCGCAACGACCTGGAGTACTGGGGCGCCCACGAGTGGTCCAACGCCAAGCCCGGGTCGATCTACCACGCCCTGCGGCAGCTGACCAAGCAAGGACTGCTGCACGAGCACGAGACCGCGCCCTCCACGGCGGGCGGCCCGCCCCGCACCGAGTACGAGATCACGGAGAAGGGCACCGAGGAGTTCCTGGCCCTTCTCCGTGCGGCCCTGACCGCCGTCGCGCACGACCAGAAGTCCGACGCGCTCTCGGCGGCCGTCGGCTTCATGGTCTTCCTGCCGCGCGAGGAGGTCGTCTCGCTCCTCAAGGAGCGGGTGCGCGCCATCGAGGACTGGCGCCACAGCGTCACGGAGTACTACACACCCGAGGACGGCCCCGGCCAGCTCGGCCACATCGGCGAGATCATGAACCTCTGGGTCCACTCGGCCGACGCGGGCGCGGAGTGGACGAAGGGCCTCATCGAGCGGATCGAGAACGGCGCGTACGCCTTCGCCGGTGAAGGGGAGCCGTTCGTCGGGGTCCTCGGCGATGGCGAGGAGAACCCGTTCGCGACGGGGGAGAAGCACTCCGGAGACCGCCGCTAGGCGGGAGTGGCCCGTAGGGGCCCTCCCTTCAGATCAAGTAATCAAGTTTGACTAACCCGACTCCAGGGGAGTACTTTCCTCTGTCTCGACCTAGTCAAACTTGACTAGATCGCACAGGTGGAGCCCGGAAGGAGTCGGATGACGGACGCGATCGTCCTGGACGGCGTACGGAAGCGGTACGGCGAGAAGCGGGCCCTGGACGGGCTCGACCTGGTGGCCGGGCGCGGCACGGTGCACGGCGTGCTCGGCCCCAACGGCGCGGGCAAGACCACGGCGGTGCGCATCATGTCCACGCTGCTGACGGCCGACGAGGGCCGCGTGGAGATCGCCGGGTGCGACGCACGGCGCGAGGCCGGGGAGGTGCGCCGCCGCATCGGCCTGCTCGGCCAGCACGCGGCGCTCGACGAGGAGCTGAGCGGTCGGCAGAACCTGGAGATGTTCGGGCGGCTCTACCACCTGGGCGTGCGGCGCGCGGGCGTGCGGGCCGAGGAGCTGCTGGCCCGCTTCGGCCTCGACGGCACGGGCGGCAAGGCGGTCAAGCGCTACAGCGGCGGCATGCGGCGCCGCCTCGACCTCGCCGCGTCGCTGATCACGGAGCCGGAGGTGCTGTTCCTCGACGAGCCGACGACGGGCCTGGACCCGCGCGGCCGCGCGGAGGTGTGGGACGCGGTGCGCTCCCTGGTGGGCGGCGGCACGACGGTGCTCCTGACGACCCAGTACCTGGAGGAGGCCGACCAGCTCGCCGACCGCATCTCGCTGATCGACAGCGGCCAGGTGATCGCCGAGGGCACGGCGGACGAGCTGAAGGCGCGCCTGGGCGGCGACCGCATCGACGTCGTCGTCCGCGACGGCGCCCAGCTGGTGCGGGCGGCCCGGCTGCTCCCCGGCGACCCGGGTGACGTCACGGTCGACGCCGACCGCCGCCTGGCCAGCGCGCCCGTCGTGGACCGCGTGGAGGCCCTGACACGGGTCGTACGGGCGCTCCAGGAGGCGGGCATCGAGGCGGAGGACATCGCGGTGCGCAGGCCGACCCTGGACGAGGTGTTCCTGCGCCTGACGGGACGCGCCGAGACCGACGACCGCGCGAAGGAGACCGTATGAGCACGAGCACGAGTACGCGGGTGAGCGCGGGGGCGGGCACGGCCGTCGGCTGGGCCGTCGCCGACTCCTGGACCATGACCCGGCGCGAGCTCGCCCACTGGGCGCGCCAGCCCGTGCAGGTCGTCGTCGGCCTGGCCTTCCCGGTCATGCTGCTGCTGATGTTCAACTACCTGATCGGCGGCGGGAAGGGCGTCGAAGGGGACTACGTCGAGTTCCTCGTCCCCGGCATGTTCGCGCTGACCATGGTGTTCGGCCTGGACGCCACGATGGTCGCGGTCACCGGAGACCTCAACAAGGGCGTGGTGGACCGCTTCCGCTCCATGCCGATGACCAACGGCGCGGTCCTCGTGGGCCGTTCCCTCGCGGACATGCTCCAGTCCTTCGCCTCCCTCCTCGTCATGATGGGCGTCGGCCTCGCGATCGGCTGGCGCTGGCACGGGTCACCCGGCGGAGTGGCGGGCGCGGTCGGGCTGCTGCTCCTGCTGCGGTTCGCGATGCTGTGGCTCGGCATCTACCTGGCGATGGTCGCGGGCAGGCCGGAGCTGGTGGCGGCGGTGCAGATCCTGGTCTGGCCGGTCGGGTTCTTCTCCAACGCGTTCACCGTGCCGGGGAGCATGCCGGACTGGCTGGGCGCGGCGGTGGAGTGGAACCCGATGTCGGCGACCGCCACGGCGGCCCGCGACCTGTTCGGCAACACCCCCGCCTCCACCGCCCCCTCCTGGGCCACCACCCACGCCGACCTCCTGGCCCTCCTGTCCCCCCTGGCCCTGGTGGCGGTGTTCCTCCCCTTGGCAGTACGCCGCTTCGGCGCGCTGAGCCGCTAGCAACGGCCCTCGCGGGGCGCCCCAGACCCGCCCCTTCCCGATCCGGGGGCCGCCGCCCCCGTGCCCCGCTTTTTCGGCGCTTCGCGCCTCGTCCTCAAACGCCGGACGGGCTATGAACAGCCCCTCCGGCGTTTGAGGAGCGGGGGTCTGGGGGCGGAGCCCCCAGGAATCGGGAAGGGGCGGGTCTGGGGCGCCACCCGCGAGGGCACCTCAGTGGTGGAACCCCGTAGCCCCGCCCCGGTCCCGGGTCAGCGGCCCGGGCTGCTGCCGCAGGCCCGGCAGCAAACGCCCCAGATCCTCCACGAACAGCCCCGCCAGATCCGCGGAGAACCCGTTGCGGCACACCACCCGCAGCACCGCCAGATCCTCCCGGTGCGCGGGAAAGGTGTAGGCGGGCACCAGCCACCCCCGCTCCCGCAACCGCCGGGCCACGTCGAAGACGTCGTACGCGCGCACGTCGTCGGACGTCGTGAAGGCGAACACCGGCAGCTCGTCCCCGCGCGTGAGGAGCCGGAAGTCCCCGAGGCCCTCGATCTGCCCGGCGAGCCCCCGGGCCACGTCCCGCGAGGCCTGCTGCACCGCCCGGTACCCGGCACGGCCGAGCCGCAGGAACGTGTAGTACTGCGCGACGACCTGCGCCCCGGGCCGGGAGAAGTTCAGCGCGAAGGTCGGCATGTCACCGCCCAGGTAGTTCACGCGGAAAATCAGCTCCTCCGGCAGCTCGGCGGGCGTGCGCCACAGCGCCCAGCCGACCCCGGGGTAGACGAGCCCGTACTTGTGCCCGGAGGTGTTGATCGACGCCACGCGCGGCAGCCGGAAGTCCCACATGAGGTCCTCGTCGAGGAAGGGCGCGACCATCGCCCCGGAGGCCCCGTCCACGTGCACGGGGACGTCGAGCCCGGTGCGTTCCTGGAGCGCGTCGAGGGCCGCGCAGACGTCCGCCACGGGCTCGTACGAGCCGTCGAACGTGGACCCCATGACGGCGACGACCCCGATCGTGTTCTCGTCGCAGAGCGCGGCCGCGGCCTCGGGGGAGAGGTGGTAGCGGTCGCCCTCCATGGGGACCTGCCGCGCCTCCACCTCCCAGAAGGTGCAGAACTTCTCCCAGCACACCTGCACGTTCACGCCCATGACGAGGTTGGGCCGGGCCTCGCGGGACGGGTACCGGTCGGCGTTGCGCCGCGCCCAGCGCCGCTTGAGCGCCATGCCCGCGAGCATGCACGCCTCGCTGGACCCGGTCGTCGAACAGCCCACGGCGGCCGCCGGGTCCGGCGCGTTCCACAGGTCGGCGAGCATCGCCACGCAGCGCCGCTCCAGCTCGGCGGTGCGCGGGTACTCGTCCTTGTCGATCATGTTCTTGTCCCGGCACTCCGCCATGAGCACGCCCGCCTGCGGCTCCATCCAGGTGGTGACGAAGGTGGCGAGGTTGAGCCGGGAGTTGCCGTCGAGCATCAGCTCGTCGTGGACCAGCTGGTACGCCGTCATGGGCGGCAGCGGGTCCTTCGGCAGCCGGTGCTTGGGCGGGGCCTCGGTCATGCCGCCCACCGGGTTCGCCTCTCCGAAGAAGGGGTTCACGGACAGCGGGCGGTCGTCACGGCGGTCGTCCGCGCCACGGTGCAGCGACATGGCGGTGCCTCCGAAGGGTCGGGCGCCCCTCAGGCGCTCCTCCCGGCCACCGTAGGCGGGCAAAAGGGACGTAGCATCCCGAGCGATCCGGGCTTGCACCTCACGCGACGTGAGGACCCAGGCTGGTCCTCGTACCCGCACGACAGCAGCGAAAGGAGCGGGCGGTGAGCGGTTCCTATCCCGTCGGCCAGGTGGCGCGCCTGGCCAAGGTCACGGTGCGCACCCTGCACCACTACGACGAGATCGGGCTCCTCACGCCCAGCACGCGCAGCCACGCCGGACACCGTCGCTACAGCGACGCCGACCTGGACCGCCTCCAGCAGATCCGCTTCTACAGGGAGCTGGGTTTCCCGCTGGAGGAGATCGCCGTACTGCTCGACGACCCCGCGTCCGACCCGCAGGAGCACCTGCGGCGCCAGCACGGGCTGCTCACCGAGCGCATCACCAAGCTGCAGGAGATGGCCACGGCCGTCGAGACCGCCATGGAGGCGAGACGCATGGGGATCAACCTCACCCCTGAAGAGAAGTTCGAGGTCTTCGGAGACCACGACCCCGACCAGTACGAGGACGAGGTCAAGGAGCGCTGGGGCGACACGGAGGCGTACGCCGAGTCGCGCCGCCGCGCGGCCTCGTACACCAAGGAGGACTGGCAGCGGATCACCGGCGCCATGGACGCGCTGCACACGCGCATGGCGGACCTGATGGACGCCGGGACGCCCGCCGCCTCTCCGGAGGCGATGGACACGGCGGAGGAGCACCGGCTGCTGATCGCCGACAGCTACTGCGCCTGCCCGCACGAGCTGCACGTCTGCTTCGGCGCCATGTACGTGGACGACCCGCGCTTCACCGCCACGTACGACGCGATCCGCCCGGGGCTCGCCGTGTACCTGCGCGACGCGATCGTGGCGAACGCGGCGCGGCAGGGCTCCTGAGGGGGTGAGTGGCGGAGGCGGTGCGGCTAGCGTGATCCCGTCGGTGGAACCTGTCGCTCCCGGCCCGCGTTGATAGCTTTGAGCAGCGTGGCCGAAGCCATCACTACGCACGGCCCGCCCCGCACCCCCTCCGCCATACGCCTCACACCCACAGGAGCCCGGAACCGTGCAGACGCTTGCGCTCGGACCAACCTGGTTGGATCCGGACTACCTGCTGAACCAGTTCGGTCTGTGGGGCCTGCTCCTCATCGTGTTCGCCGAGTCGGGGCTGCTCATCGGCTTCTTCCTGCCGGGCGACTCGCTCCTGTTCACCACGGGCCTGCTGATCACGACGGACAAGCTGGACACTCCGCTGTGGCTGGCCTGCATCCTGATCTGCATCGCCGCGATCGCCGGTGACCAGGCCGGGTATCTCTTCGGCAAGAAGGTCGGCCCGTCCCTGTTCAACCGCCCGGACTCCAAGCTCTTCAAACAGGAGAACGTGGTCAAGGCCCACGAGTTCTTCGAGAAGCACGGCCCCAAGTCCCTGGTCCTGGCCCGCTTCGTGCCGATCGTGCGCACGTTCACGCCGATCATCGCGGGCGTCAGCGGCATGCGCTACCGCTCGTTCATCACGTTCAACGTCATCGGCGGCATCCTGTGGGGCGCGGGGGTCACGCTGCTCGGCGCGTGGCTCGGCAAGCACGAGTTCGTGCACAAGAACATCGAGGCGATCCTCATCCTGATCGTCCTCATCTCGGTGGTCCCGATCATCATCGAGTTCCTGCGGGCCCGCTCGCAGAAGAAGAAGGCGGACGCCCAGGCCCCGGCGGCGGCCCCGGCCCCCCCGGCGGCCCAGGACGACACCCCCGCGAGCACCCCCGAGGCCGCGCGCCCGTACCAGCCGCAGCAGCCGCAGTACCCGGGCCAGCAGCACCAGCAGCACCAGCAGTCCTCGTACCCGGGCCAGTACCCCGACCAGTCCCAGTACCAGGCCCAGCAGCCGCAGTACCCCGGCGGTCCGTACCAGCAGCAGTACCAGCACCCCGGCCAGCAGCCCCAGCACCAGCAGTACGGCGGCCAGGCCGACCACCAGCAGTACGCCTCCCCGTACGAGGGCCAGCAGCAGTACCAGCCCCAGCAGCCGTCCCCCTACGACAACCAGTACGGGAACCAGTACGAGGGCCAGTACGGGAACCAGCACGGCGGCCAGTACGAGGGCCAGCACAACGGCCAGTACGAGGGCCAGCACAACGGCCAGTACGCCGCCCCCGCGGACGGCCAGCCGTACCAGCCCCAGCAGCCGTACCCGCACCAGCAGCTCCCGCAGCAGGGCCAGCAGCACCCGTACCCGGGGCAGCAGCCGCAGCACCCCGAAGAGCCCCAGCAGGGCCACCCCCGCTACTGACCGGGCAGGACGGACTAGAAGCCGCGCGTCCGCTTGGCCGCGCGGCGCCCCTGTGCCTCCTGCGGCGGCCGCGGTCCCTTGAGGAAGAGCCGCGACAGCTCCCCGCCCAGGTTCACCCCTATCGCGATGGCGAGGGCGAGCGCCGCCGCCTTGGACAGCGACGCGAGCCCCGGGTTGAGGTTGTTGCGGGCGATCTCCAGCAGCCCGAAGTACGTGGCGCTACCGGGAAGCAGCGGGCCGATCGCCGCCGTCACGAACGGCAGCGCGGACGCGAACCGGTAGCGCGAGAGCAGCTGCCCGAACAGGCCCACCAGGCCCGCCGCGACGGCCGTGGCGGCCACCGGCGAGATGTCCCCGGCCCGGGCGAGCGCGCCGAACACGACCCACGCCACGCCGCCATTCAGGGTCACGAGCAGCACGGTGGATCGTTCCTGCTGGAGCAGGATCGCGAAGGCGCAGCTCAGCGCCATGGACGCGAGGATCTGGATCAACGGCCGGTCGGTGGAGTGGATCGACGTCTCCGGGTTGAGCCCCGCGTCCAGCTGCACGCCCAGATAGAGCACGAGCAGGACGCCGCAGACGATCCCGACGATCAGATACCCGACTTCGAGGAGCCGGGCCGCGGCGGTGATGTAGTAGCCGGTCAGACCGTCCTGCACGCCCGCGACCAGGGCCCGCCCCGGGATCAGCGCGAAGAGACCACCGGTGATCACCGCGGAGGCCCGTACGTCCGGCAGGTCGAGGAGGCTGATCGCCACGCCCATCGCGGCGGGCGGCATCGCCGCCACCACGAACTGGTAGAACTCCGGAAGCCCGCGCCCGGCGCACAGCCACGCAAGGCGGTCGCCCAGCATCGCGCCGATCGCCGCCGCGACGAACACCACGACCCCGCCGCCCACGAGCACGGACGCGGCGCCCGCGAGCACCCCGCCCGCCGCTGTCAGGGCCCACCCCGGGTAGGGGTGGCGGTTGCGCCGGATCTCCGCGAGACGCCGGTAGGCCTCCTCCGGGGAGACGTCGACCTCTTCGGAGCTGATGTCGTCGACGAGCCGGAAGACGGCCTGCAGCCGCGTGTAGTCGGTGCCCCGGCGGCGTACCGTACGGGACGCCGTGACGGGGTCGTCGACGAGCGAGGGCTGGTGCGAGATGGCGATCAGCGTGAACGTCACGTTCGGCTCGCAGCGGTCCAGGCCGTACGCGCGCGTGACGGCGAACATCGCCGCCTCCACGTCCTCGGCGCCCTCGCCGCCCGCGAGCAGCAGCTCCCCGATGCGCAGCGTCAGGTCGAGCACGCGCGGCACGGCGGGCCCGGACTCGTCCTCGTGCCGCTGCGTGGCCTCGGGGGCCGGGCGCTCGGCGACCGGGGTGCGCAGCATCGTGCGCATCCGGTCCTGCCAGGGCGCCTCCTTGGTGAGCCGGACCATCGGCACACCGCCCGGCGGCGTGAAGGCGGGCGGCGACTGCCGTCCGTCGTACGCCTGCGGCGTGGTGAAGGCCGAGGACTCCTTGTCCTCGGGCACGACGGGAATTCTCAGCCCCGTGGGGATCGTGAACTCCGAGGACGGATGATCGTCCTCCGGCACCGCCGTCTGCTCGACCCCGCCCACCGGGGCGAAGGCGCTGCGCGCCTCGTCCGACTGCGGCTTGCGGTCCTCGTCCTCCGGGTCAGCCACCGCTTCCCCTCGCTCCCTTCCATGCGCCCGCACCGGCGCGCCGCTCTCGCGGATGTGGTCACCCGCCGTGGGGGTGTCTCAATTGATCGTTGCCGTTTTCGCTCGTCTCAGTATGCGTCCGGGCACACAAACGGGCCGTGTGACCTCAGGAGGGGTCACACGGCCCGTTCGGGTGCCTACGGCTCAGTGGCCGCCGTTGCTCTGGAAGCGCTTGTACGAGGCCTCGATCTCGGCCTCGGCGTCGGCGCGGCCGACCCAGTCGGCGCCCTCGACGGACTTGCCCGGCTCCAGGTCCTTGTAGACCTCGAAGAAGTGCTGGATCTCCAGGCGGTCGAACTCGGACACGTGGTGGATGTCGCGCAGGTGCTCGACGCGCGGGTCGGAGGCCGGGACGCACAGCAGCTTGTCGTCGCCGCCCGCCTCGTCGGTCATCCGGAACATGCCGATCGCGCGGCACTTGATGAGGCAACCGGGGAAGGTCGGCTCGTCCAGGATCACCAGGGCGTCCAGCGGGTCGCCGTCCTCGCCCAGGGTGTTCTCGACGAAGCCGTAGTCCGCCGGGTAGCTGGTGGACGTGAAGAGTCGACGGTCCAGGCGGATGCGGCCGGTCTCGTGGTCGACCTCGTACTTGTTCCGCGAACCCTTCGGAATCTCGATGGTGACGTCGAACTCCACGGGTGGCTCCTCCATGATCAGCACATACTTCGGGTGGTTAAGTGTCCCTCACGCAGATGTGTGATCGCGAAAGGGGCAGGTCGTCGTGGACGAGCGCATGACTCGGCGGTGGCTTCGGCGGCCGCTGCCGCTGCTGCGGCGGCTTGCCGTCGGGCCTGCCGGACAGCTCCGGACAGCCAAGACGTGGCAGGTCACGACGGGCTCCGCCGCCGTGGGCCTCGCCGTCGCGGCGGTGGCGGTCACCGCGGCCGGGCCCTGGGACTCCTCCGGTCAGCGTACGGCGGAGCGTCGCTCCGCCGCCTCTCAGGAAGCCGGGGGTGGCGCAGATCACCTCGGCTTTCCGGGAATGCGGGGCCCGCAGGCCGCTCCGAGCGCCCCGGCCGTGCTCGCCGGGCTCGGCGCCCCGGCCCGCGCGAAGCCGGGCGCCAAGGCGCTCTCCGACGTCCTGGATCCGGTCCTGAAGGACCGGGCGCTCGGCCCCGAGCGGGCCGCGGTCGTCGTCGACGTCACCACCGGCAAGCGCCTGTACGGCAAGCGCGCGGGCGACGCCCTCACCCCGGCCTCCACCACGAAGATCGCCACCGCGGTGGCCGCGCTCTCCGCCGTGGGCCCCGACCACCGGCTCACCACACGGACCGTCCTCGAACCCGGCTCCCGGAAGGTCGTCCTCGTCGGCGGCGGCGACCCCACCCTGACCGCGCGCAAGGAGGGCCGGTACGTGACGGGCTTCGCCAGCCTGCGCGCCCTGGCCGACGACACGGCCCGCGCCCTGAAGAAGCGCGGCACCAGGGGCCGGGTGACGCTCGCCTACGACACCTCCCGGTACGCGGGCCCGGCCCAGCACCCCATCGGGCCGAACGAGAACATCACGCCGGTCAGCGCCCTCATGGTCGACGAGGGCCGCCTCGACGACTCCACCTCGGGCCCCGCCCCGCGCTCCACCGACCCGGCGGCGGACGCCGCGCTGAAGTTCGCGGACCTGCTGCGCGAGCGGGGCGTCGACGTTCAGGGCGAGCCCGCCCGCGCCAAGGCCTCCCCGCGCGCGGGCAAGCTGGCGCGGACCTCGTCGCCCGCCCTCTCCGTGCTCGTCGAGCGCATGCTGACCCACAGCGACAACGACATCGCCGAGGCCCTCGCGCGCGAGGCCGCCAGGGCGAGCGGCCAGCGGCCGAGCTTCGACGGCGGCTCCCGGGCGGTCCGCGCCCGCCTGAAGAAGCTCGACCTCCCCTTGTCGGGGGCGAAGTTCGCCGACGGCAGCGGCCTCGACCGCGCGGACCGGCTCAGCGCGGACCTGCTCGCCGCGCTGCTCGCCCGCGCCGCCGACCGCGACCACCCCGAACTGCGCTCCGTGGTCACCGGCCTGCCCGTCGCGGGCTTCACCGGCACCCTCGTCGACCGCTACCCGAAGGGGTCGCCGGGCACGGGCCTGGTCCGCGCCAAGACCGGCACGCTCACCGGCGTCAACGCCCTGGCCGGCACGGTCGTCACCGCCGACGGGCGGCTCCTGGCCTTCGCCTTCATGACGACGGGCACGACGGACGCGGGCGGGGCCCAGGCGGCCCTGGACGCCATGGCCTCGGCGACAGCCGCCTGCGGCTGCGCCCCGTAGCCGCGCCCACCGGCCCCGGCGCGGGCGGCGGGCCCGGCCGAAGGGCGCCCCAACCCGGTACGCGCGCGCGGCCGACCACGTACCGTTGACGCATGACGAGCCTCGGTGGTGCGGAGATGGTCGACTGGAATCTCGCGGTGGCGACCGCGACCCGGCTCGTGCGGCCGGGCCCGGAGGTGAGCCGGGACGAGGCCCGCGCCGTGGTCGCGGAGCTGCGCCGGCACGCCAAGTCCTCGGAGGAGCACGTCCGTTCCTTCACCAGGATGGGCACCGACGCGACCCATGACACACCCGTGCTCGTGGTCGACCGCGCGGGCTGGGTCCGGGCGAACGTGGCCGGGTTCCGGGAGGTCCTCAAGCCCCTCCTGGAGAAGATGAAGGACCGGCGCGGCGGCGGCCCGGGCGGCGCCGTCCTCGGCGCGGTCGGCGGCAAGGTGACGGGCGTGGAGCTCGGCATGCTGCTGTCCTTCCTCGCGTCCCGCGTCCTCGGCCAGTACGAGACCTTCGCCCCCGCCACCCGCGAGCTGCCCGCCGGGGCGAACGGCGGCGGCAGGCTCCTCCTCGTCGCGCCGAACATCGTGCACGTGGAGCGCGAACTGGACGTCGACCCGCACGACTTCCGCCTCTGGGTGTGCCTGCACGAGGAGACGCACCGCACCCAGTTCTCGTCCGTGCCGTGGCTGCGCGACCACCTGGAGAGCGAGATCCAGGCCTTCCTCGGCGAGACCGAGGTGGACCCGATGACTGTCCTGGAGCGCATCAGGGAGGCCGCGCAGAGCCTGGCGGGCGGCCGTCCGGAGGCCGAGGAGGACGACGGCGGCCGCTCCTTCGTCGACCTGGTGCAGACCCCGACGCAGCGCGAGATCCTGGCCCGCCTGACGGCCGTGATGTCCCTCCTGGAGGGCCACGCGGACTACGTGATGGACGGCGTCGGCCCCGGTGTCGTCCCGTCCGTCGGCGAGATCCGCGAGAAGTTCAAGGAGCGCCGCCAGCGCGGCGCGAGCCGCCTCGACCAGGCCCTGCGCAAGCTCCTCGGCCTGGACGCCAAGCTGCGGCAGTACCGCGACGGGGAGCGCTTCGTGCGGGCCGTCGTCGACGAGGTCGGCATGGACGGCTTCAACCGCGTATGGACCTCTCCGAACACGCTTCCCACCAAGGCGGAGATCGCCAAACCAGCGGACTGGGTCGCGCGGGTGCACCGTAAGGCAGACTGAGCGAACAGATGCGGCCGACGGCAGGAGAACGCCCCCGTTATCACCCGTCCGAGGGACCGTGAGCCATGGGTAGGCGTGCAATGCTCGGGTAACGGCTCGGTTCTGTCACCATCGACACACTCTCAGTGACCGATTGTGTGGGGATCATGGGATCCGTACCTCGCGACCCCCACGCGAGGGCGCTGAGTGACAGCCCCGAGGCTCACCCCCCGAACTTCATGAAGGGAACCAACCGGAATGGGTCCCCATCCTGCGGTCGCGGCGATACGCCTGGCGGTCCGCCGCGTACTTCACGACGTACTGACCGACGTTGCCGCCCAGCGCGAACTCGACTCCCCGCACGCCCCCCACGCAGACGCACACGCCTCCCCGACCGCACGCCCCACGCCGCCCGCACACGAGCCGCTCCCCTCGCCGCTCGTGCTCGTGGCGTGCTCGGGCGGCGCCGACTCCATGGCGCTCGCCTCCGCCCTCGCCTTCGAGGCCCCCAAGCTGGGCATCCGCGCCGGCGCCGTCACCGTCGACCACGGCCTCCAGGCGGGCTCCGACCTGCGGGCCGCCGAGGTCGTCGCGCGCATGACCGCCCTCGGCCTCGACCCGGTCGAGTCGCTCGCCGTGTCGGTGGGCCGCTGCGGTGGCCCGGAAGCCGCCGCCCGTGACGCCCGGTACGCGGCCCTCGACGCCGTCGCCGACCGCCACGGCGCCGCCGCCGTGCTGCTCGGACACACCCGCGACGACCAGGCCGAGACGGTCCTGCTCGGCCTCGCGCGCGGCTCCGGCATCCGCTCCCTGTCCGGCATGGCCGCCGTCTCCGGCACCCAGGGCCGCTACCGCAGGCCGTTCCTGCACATCGACCGGCAGACCGCGCGCAAGGCGTGCATGGTCCAGTCCCTGCCGGTCTGGGACGACCCGCACAACGCGGACCCGGCCTACACCCGCTCCCGCCTGCGCCACGAGGGCCTGCCCGCCCTGGAGAAGGCGCTCGGCAAGGGCGTCGTGGAGGCCCTCGCCCGGACGGCCCAGCTCTCCCGGGACGACGCCGACGCCCTTGACGCCTGGGCCGCCCAGGCCGAGACGTCCGTACGCGACGCGAACGGACGCCTGGAGTGCGCGAAGCTCTACGCCCTCCCGCCCGCGGTGCGCCGCCGCATCGTGCGCCGGGCGGCCATCGAGGCCGGTGCTCCGGCGGGCGCGCTGTTCGCCCGGCACATCGAAGAGGTCGACCGGCTCATCACCGGATGGCGCGGCCAGGGCGCCATCAATCTCCCGGGCAAAGTCGTCGCTCAGCGGCAGGGTGGCAGACTGGTGATCCGGCAAGGCTGACGCGGAAGACCGGTGGCAACTGGTTCCAGCTGTTTTCCCGACTCTTCTCCGCGGGCCGGTGGGACGACCGAAAGTGATGCGGGTGGACGCGAAAGACATGGGCACCGACCTCCAGTCGGTGCTCATCACCAAGGAAGAGATCGACGCGAAGCTGGCCGAGCTGGCCGCGAAGATCGACGCGGAGTACGCGGGCAAGGACCTGCTCATCGTCGGCGTGCTCAAGGGCGCCGTCATGGTCATGGCGGACCTGGCTCGCGCCCTGTCCACCCCGGTCACCATGGACTGGATGGCGGTGTCGTCGTACGGCGCGGGCACCCAGTCCTCCGGCGTGGTCCGGATCCTCAAGGACCTCGACACCGACATCAAGGGCAAGCACGTCCTGATCGTCGAGGACATCATCGACTCCGGCCTGACCCTGTCCTGGCTGCTGTCCAACCTCGGCTCGCGCGAGCCCGCGTCCCTCAAGGTGTGCACGCTGCTGCGCAAGCCGGAGGCCGCGAAGGTCGCGATCGACGTCGAGTGGGTCGGCTTCGACATCCCGAACGAGTTCGTCGTCGGGTACGGCCTGGACTACGCGGAGAAGTACCGCAACCTGCCGTTCGTGGGCACCCTCGCCCCGCACGTGTACGGCGGCTGACGGCGCGCGAGTTGCGCGGGGTGGCCCGGGCGGCGTAAGACGCCCGGGAACCCCCAGCCGTTTCCCGCCGTTGGAGCATGCGAAGGCGGGATTGCCAGCCGTCCCGTGCGGCTTCGGGTGACAATGCTGGGGTACCGTCCGAAGAACAGTCTTTTATCAAACTCACTATGGCAGGAGGTACGGAGCGGCATCGCTCCGTGTGGATGGACGTGAAGCGATACTTCCGTGGGCCAGTCATGTGGATCGTGCTGGCCGTCCTTGCCGTGGTCGTGTTGATGCAGGTCGTCGGTTCGGGCGGCGGCTATAAGACGGTGGACACCGGCCAGGTCGTGCAGGCCATCAACGACAACAAGGTCGAGTCGGCCAAGCTCACGACCGGTGACGATCACACCATCAAGGTGGAGCTCAAGGACGGCCAGAAGGTCAAGGGCAGCAGCAAGATCCAGGCGAGCTACATCGGCGACCAGGGCGTCGACATCGCCAAGATGCTGCAGGCCAAGTACGAGGACAAGCAGATCCCCGACGGTTACACCGTCTCGCCGTCGAAGCAGAACCCGTTCGTCGGCATCCTGCTGTCGCTCCTCCCCTTCGTCCTGATCGTCGTCGTCTTCCTGTTCCTGATGAATCAGATGCAGGGCGGCGGCAGCCGGGTCATGAACTTCGGCAAGTCCAAGGCGAAGCTCATCACCAAGGACACCCCCAAGACGACGTTCGCCGACGTTGCCGGTTCGGACGAGGCGGTCGAGGAGCTCCACGAGATCAAGGAGTTCCTCCAGGAGCCCGCCAAGTTCCAGGCGGTCGGCGCCAAGATTCCCAAGGGCGTGCTGCTCTACGGCCCGCCCGGCACGGGCAAGACGCTCCTCGCGCGCGCCGTCGCGGGCGAGGCGGGCGTGCCGTTCTACTCGATCTCCGGTTCCGACTTCGTCGAGATGTTCGTCGGTGTCGGTGCCTCCCGTGTCCGTGACCTCTTCGAGCAGGCCAAGGCGAACGCCCCGGCGATCGTCTTCGTCGACGAGATCGACGCCGTCGGCCGCCACCGTGGCGCCGGACTCGGCGGCGGTCACGACGAGCGCGAGCAGACGCTCAACCAGCTGCTCGTCGAGATGGACGGCTTCGACGTGAAGGGCGGCGTCATCCTGATCGCCGCCACGAACCGCCCGGACATCCTCGACCCGGCCCTCCTGCGGCCCGGCCGCTTCGACCGGCAGATCGCCGTCGACCGCCCGGACATGCAGGGCCGTCTGGAGATCCTCAAGGTCCACCAGAAGGGCAAGCCGGTCGCCCCGGACGTCGACCTCGCGGCGGTCGCCCGCCGCACCCCGGGCTTCACCGGCGCCGACCTGAGCAACGTGCTGAACGAGGCGGCGCTGCTCACCGCCCGCAGCGACAAGAAGCTCATCGACAACCACATGCTGGACGAGGCCATCGACCGCGTCGTGGCGGGCCCGCAGAAGCGGACCCGGATCATGTCCGACAAGGAGAAGAAGATCACCGCGTACCACGAGGGCGGACACGCCCTGGTCGCGGCGGCTTCCCCGAACTCCGACCCGGTTCACAAGATCACGATCCTGTCCCGCGGCCGTGCCCTCGGCTACACGATGGTCCTCCCGGACGAGGACAAGTACTCCACCACGCGCAACGAGATGCTGGACCAGCTGGCCTACATGCTGGGCGGCCGCGCGGCGGAGGAGCTCGTCTTCCACGACCCGACCACCGGTGCGGCGAACGACATCGAGAAGGCCACCGCCACGGCCCGCGCGATGGTCACGCAGTACGGCATGACCGAGCGGCTCGGCGCGATCAAGTTCGGCGGCGACAACACCGAGCCGTTCCTCGGGCGCGAGATGGCGCACCAGCGCGACTACTCGGAAGAGGTCGCGGCGCTGGTCGACGAAGAGGTCAAGAAGCTCATCGAGACCGCGCACAACGAGGCCTGGGAAATCCTCGTCGAGAACCGCGACGTCCTGGACAACCTGGTCCTCGCGCTGCTCGAGAAGGAGACCCTCGGCAAGGAGGAGATCGCCGAGGTCTTCGCCCCGATCGTCAAGCGCCCGGCCCGCCCGGCCTGGACGGGTTCCACGCGGCGCACGCCGTCGACCCGCCCGCCGGTGCTCTCGCCCAAGGAGCTGTCCCTGACGAACGGCGCGAACGGGGCCTCTTCCGCGGTGACCGCCTCCAGCGGTTCCAGCGCGGAGACCAAGTCCCTCGAGGTGGCCCCGGAGGACCGCCCCGAGAGCTGATCCCGCGCGCCTCAGCAGGCCCGGAATGGATGCCGTGCCCCCCTGGTTCTAGCCTGGGGGGCACGGCTCTTTTCGGCCGTCCGCAAGTACAGGAACCAGGAACGAGGCACAGATGACCGACCCCGTGACGCTGGCCGGCGAGGGCTCGATCGGCGAGTTCGACGAGAAGCGGGCCGAGAACGCCGTGCGGGAGCTGCTGATCGCGGTCGGCGAGGATCCGGATCGCGAAGGCCTGCGCGACACTCCGGCCCGGGTGGCGCGCGCCTACCGGGAGATACTCTCCGGGCTCCGCCAGGAGCCCGAGGACGTCCTGACGACCACGTTCGACCTGGGCCACGACGAGATGGTCCTGGTGAAGGACATCGAGATCGTCAGCCTCTGCGAGCACCACCTGCTGCCGTTCCACGGCGTGGCGCACGTCGGCTACATCCCCGCGGACTCCGGCAAGATCACGGGTCTGTCGAAGCTGGCCCGGCTCGTCGACGTGTACGCCCGCCGTCCGCAGGTCCAGGAGCGGCTGACCACGCAGATCGCCGACTCCCTGATGCGCATCCTCGAAGCGCGCGGCGCGATCGTCGTCGTGGAGGCCGAGCACATGTGCATGTCGGTACGGGGCATCCGCAAGCCCGGTGCCAAGACCACGACGTCGGCGGTGCGCGGCCAGCTCCGGGACGCGACGACCCGGGCCGAGGCGATGAGCCTGATACTGGCGCGCTGAGGCGGCTGAGAGGCCTGTACACGGCGTAGCGGCCCTCCGGGGGAGCGGGAGCTTCTGCGGGGGGCCGCGGGCGTCTGTGGGGCCCTTGAGGCGCCGTGGGGCGTCGGGTGGGGCCGCTCGGGGGCAGGCGGGGGTGCCCGGTATACGCCGCTGGGGTCCGGTGCGTGCCGCTCAGCTGCGGCGCCGTGTGTCACGCCGCCGGGACAGCCGGGGTGCTGCCGGGACAGCCGCGCCACCGGGACAGCCGCGCGGCCGGGACGGTCGCGCCGTCGCGGGCGGGCCGGGTCGGCGGTACGCCCGAGGTGGTGCGGGCGAGGCGGTACGTCCGAGGCGGTGCGGGCGAGGCGGGGTGGCGAGGTGGTGCGGGCGGGGCGGGGCGGTGCGGGAGGTCAGGCCGCCGGGGCCGCGCCGCCGTGCTCGTCGTCGCCGTTCTCCGGCAGCTTGCACACGCGCTCCAGGAAGAACGCGGCCGCTATCACGCCGATGCCCGCGACCACCGAGAAGGCCGCGTAGTACGCCTGGTCGCGGCGGTCGGGGATGTCGAGGAACCCGAGCAGGAAGACGCCCACGCCACCGTACATCCCGCACACCAGGGCCGCGACCAGGGCGCTCGCCTGGCCGAAGACCACCGCGCGGGCCGCCATCAGCGGCTCGACGCCCTTGGCTCCGGGCCGCCGCTCGCGCTGGGCCCGCAGCCGGGCGCGCAGCGAGATCGCCGTGGCGAGGAGCACCACGGCGATCACCGCGAGGACGATGGGCGCGGCGAGGGGCACGCGCGGCAGCGTGTCCACGGAGTTCCACAGCCGGGCGCCCGCCCAGGAGAGCACCCCGGCGACGACGAAGAGACCTGCCAGCGTCCTCACGCGCAGTTGCTTCATTCCGGAGGTCGCCCCTTTTTGCCTCTGTCCCGCTGCCGCCTTCTCGGTAGACCCTAACGACTACTCGGGCAGGCGGAGTTCCAGGTCGGCGCGCGGCGTGACGCCTTCGCGGGTGAGGTCGTCGAGCAGGTCCGCGACCGGGCCGTGGCCGGTGAGCCGCGCCTCCGGCTCCACGTCGTACCACGGGGCGAGCACGAAGGCCCGCTCGTGCGCGCGCGGGTGCGGCAGGGTGAGCGCCGGGTCGTCCGAGACGACGTCGGCGTACGCCACGATGTCCACGTCGAGCGTGCGGGCGCCCCAGCGCTCGTCGCGGACGCGGTGGAAGGCCTCCTCGACGGCCTGCGCGCGCTCCAGGAGCGAGGCCGGGGGGAGCGTGGTCTTCACGACCACCACCGCGTTGAAGTACGCGGGCTGCGAGCCGGGCTCGACGCCCCAGGGCTCCGTCTCGTACACGGGGGAGACTGCCTTGACCCGCAGGCCCGGGGTGTCCTCCAGGGCGTCGACGGCGCCCTGGAGGGTCTCCAGGCGGTTGCCCAGGTTCGCGCCGAGGGAGAGCACGGCGCGGTGGGGGTTCGAGAGCGTGGTGTCGGCGGCGTCCACCTGCTCCACCACGGAGGCGGGTACCGGCTGGACGGTGGGGTCGCTGTGGGGGCTCATACGCGGCTCCGGGTGATGGTGACGGTCACGTCGTCGAACGGGACGGTGATCGGGGCGTCCGGCTTGTGCACGGTGACCTCGACCTCCAGGACGCCGTCGTGCTTCAGACAGGCCTGGGCGATGCGCTCGGAGAGCGTCTCGATGAGATTCACCGGCTCGCCCTCCACGACGGCCACGACCTCCTCCGCCACGATGCCGTAGTGCACGGTCTTCGCCAGGTCGTCGTCGGCAGCGGCCGCACGGGTGTCCAGGCCCAGGACCAGGTCCACGATGAAGGTCTGGCCCTCCTCGCGCTCCCGCGGAAAGACACCGTGGTGCCCGCGGGCCTTCAGGCCGCGCAGCGCGACACGATCCACGCGAATCACTCCTGACAGTCGTCGGTACGGCCGGTCCCTGCCGAGTGCGGTCGGCACCCCAGCCACATTCGAATCTACCTGCGGGCACCGACAGCGTTCGCCCGCGGGGCCGCCGGAAGGCCTCGCCGTCGGCGTCCGCCGGTGCCCCTACCCACTCGGGGCGGGGCCCCACTCCCTCAGGAGGGGCTCTCGTCGTCCTCGTCGTCGCCCGACTCGGCGAGCACGGGTGACGCGTGGTGCGACCACAGCTTCCAGCCGTCGGAGGTGCGCCGGAACACGTTCGTGGCGACCACGAGCTGTCCGACGAGCGGGCCGAGCTCGTCGCCGTCGCGGGGCGCCGGGCCGCCGCTGAGGATGTTCTCCGTGCAGCTCACCAGGGCCGTGTCCCCGGCCACGCTGACCCGTACGTCGGTGAGGAAGAACTGGATGTACTCCGTGTTGGCCATGATCAGCGCGTACGAGCGCAGGACCTCGCCGCGGCCGGTGAGGACCGGCCAGCCCGGGTGGACGCAGGAGATCGCGGCCCCGTCGTCCTCGTCGTCGCCGAACCCGTCGGCGCCGCCGTCGCGGCTGTCGTCGTCCGCTCCGTCGGGAGTGCCGGGGCCCTCGTCGTCCTCCAGCTCCACGGGGAGGCGGGAGAGGGCGCTGGTCAGGCTCGACGGGCCGCCGCTGCCGGTGCCGTCCGCGAGGTCCGCCGGGTCCAGCCAGAGGTCCGTGACCGTGTCGAAGTCGCCGCGCTCCAGCGCTTCGTAGAAGGCGGTGTTCGCCCTCTCGACCTGCTCGATGTCCGTGCTGGCGCGTGTCACCGAGCGCCCGCCGCTCCGGCCGTTCCCGCGGCGCCCGCGTCCGTCACGGCCTGCGCCACCCGGACCGCGTCCGCCGTCGCCCGTACCTCGTGCACCCGGACCGCCCAGGCGCCCTGGTGCGCGGCGATCGCGGAGACGGCGGCCGTGGCCGCGTCCCGCTCGCGGGCGGGGGGCGGCGAGCCGCCGGGGCCCGCGAGGACCCGGCCGAGGAAGCGCTTGCGGGAGGCCGCGACGAGCACCGGGCGGCCGAGGCCGCGCAGCCGCTCCAGATGGGCCACGAGGGCCAGGTCGTGCTCGGCGTCCTTGGAGAAGCCGAGGCCCGGGTCGATGACGATCCGCTCCGGGGCGATGCCGCCCGCGATCGCGGCCTCCACGCGCGCGTGGATCTCGTCGACGACTTCGGAGACCACGTCCTCGTACACCGGCTTGGCGTGCATGTCCGTGAGGAAGCCGCGCCAGTGCATCACCACGAACGGCGCGCCCGCGGCGGCCACCGAGGGCACCATGTCCGGGTCGGCGAGCCCTCCGGAGACGTCGTTCACGAGCACCGCGCCCGCCGCGAGCGCCTGGCGGGCCACGGCGGCGCGCATGGTGTCCACGGACACCGTGACGCCCTCGGCGGCCAGGCCCCGTACGACGGGCACCACGCGCCGCAGCTCCTCGTCCTCGTCCACGCGCGGGGCGCCGGGCCGGGTCGACTCGCCGCCCACGTCGACCAGGTCGGCGCCCTGGGCGACCAGGTCGACGCCGTGCTTGACGGCGGCCGTGGTGTCGAACCAGCGGCCGCCGTCGGAGAAGGAGTCAGGGGTCACGTTCACGACACCCATGACCGCACAGCGGTCCCACTGGGGGAGCCCCTCGACCGATCCCCGCCCGCGCAACGTACTCATGCCTCCAGCCTAGGCCCGGGTGCGCGGGTGTTACGCCGCGCGGACCTCGTGCTGCTCGGCCGACCGCACCGACTGGTGCGGGCAGGGGCGGGGCCCCGCCGTGCGGCGGCGCAGGAACCGCGGCAGCGCGAGGGTCACGAAGCCCTCCGCCTGCATGGCCGCGAAGCCGATCCGGGGGAGGTCGCGGCTGGAGCGGTAGACCACGAAGCGCGGCTCCCAGCGCGGTCGGAACTTGGCGTTGAACTTGTACAGCGACTCGATCTGGAACCAGCGCGAGAGGAAGACGAGCAGTCCGCGCCAGGCCCGCAGGACCGGCCCCGCGCCCAGCTTCTCGCCGCGCGCGAGGGCGGCGCGGAACATCGCGAAGTTCAGCGACATGCGCGCGATGCCGAGCTGCGGGGCGGCCTGCAGCGCGGCCACGATCAGCAGCTCGTTCATGCCCGGGTCGGCGCTGCGGTCACGGCGCATCAGGTCGAGCGACACGCCGTCCTTGCCCCACGGCACGAAGTGCAGCACGGCCTTCAGGTCGCCGTACGGACCGGGCTGTTCGTCGGTCTTGTGGGCGGTCGCGATCAGGCAGTCGCCGTCCGAGGGGTCGCCGATGCGGCCGAGGGCCATGGAGAAGCCGCGCTCGGTGTCGGTGCCCCGCCAGTCGTCGGCGGCCCGCTGGATGCGCTCCAGCTCCTGCTCGCCGAGGTCACGGATGCGCCGTACGCGCGTCTCGTAGCCATTGCGCTCGATCCGCTTGACCATCTGGCGCACGTTGCGCATCGCGCGCCCGGACAGGGAGAAATCCGCGACCTCCACCACCGCCTCGTCACCCAGCTCCAGGGCGTCGAGTCCGGTCTCGCGCGTCCACACCTGGCCGCCCGTCTCGGAGCAGCCCATGACGGCGGGCGTCCAGGAGTGGGCCTTGGCCTCGTCCATGAAGCGCTCGATCGCGCCCGGCCAGGCCTCGACGTCGCCGATGGGGTCACCGGAGGCCAGCATCACGCCCGACACGACGCGGTACGTGACCGCGGCCTTGCCGCTCGGCGAGAACACCACGCCCTTGTCGCGGCGCAGCGCGAAGTGGCCGAGCGAGTCGCGGCCGCCGTGCTTGGCGAGCAGCTCGCGAAGGCGCGTCTCGTCGTCCTCGGTGAGGCGCGCCGCCGGGTGCTCCGGACGGAAGGCCAGGTAGATGGTGGTGAGGGCGGTGAGCAGGCCCAGGGCGCCCAGCGAGAAGCCGACGGTCCAGGGGGTGCGGCCCGTGTAGTCGACGGGGCCCTCGACGCCGAAGAGGCCGTACAGGACGTGCATCAGGCGCTCGGAGATGCTGGGGTCGCCCACGACCTTGTCCGGGTGCACGCTGACGATCACCAGACCGAGCGCGAGGGACCCGGCGCCGAGCACCACGAAGTTGGCGAGCGCCCGCCAGCGGCTGCGCGGGTCGGGCAGCGCGGCGAACTCCTTGCGGTGCCGGAGCAGCAGGACGAGCAGCGCGATCGAGATCAGCACACCGATGAACGAGTGACGGTATGTGAACTGTGCCACGGCGCCCAGCGGCAGCAGCACCACGGCGGCGCGCCACGCCCGGCGCTTGTTGCGGCGCAGACCGTGCGCGAGGAGCAGGAGCAGCACGCCGCAGCTGAGCGCGAGCGCGGCCGCGAACGGCCCGAACAGACCGGGCAGGACCTCGGCGAACGTGTGCAGACGGCTGTGGCGGAAGCGGGGGAACACCCCCGCCGCCACGTTCAGGAGCCCTACGAGTGCGCAGGCTCTGGCGACCAGGGTGGGGACGGCTTCGGGGCGGGGGCCGCGGAGGATGCGGCGCAGCCCACCCTTACCTCCTGGAACCACACCCGACATTTCCCCATCTATCCTGACAGACATCGCATCCCGTAGTTCCGCGAGAGAGCTTCGATCCGGTGCCAAATCCGGCAACCGGCAATATTGCGCCCTCTAGGACGGTCCTGCGGGGACACGGGTTCACTCCGAACCGGAAAACCAGCTCAAAGCTGGCGGAAAAGGCATGGCAAGGCCGAGGAAAGCCCCCCGGCCAGACCCGGGCCCAGGGCTCTGCCCCGATACCGGAGCCCGCCCTTCCGGCCCCCGGGAGCGAACAGGCAGAAAGCGCAGGCAGGATCTTCCCATGGGTCTCACGAGCAACAAAGTGCTGGCACTCGCGATCGCGCTGGCCGTGCTGCTGTTCATCGGCACGATCTGGCTGTGGCCGCGGCTCGCACGTCGCAGCTGGCGTGCCATCACCGGGCGCGTCGGGCTGCTCCTCGCCACGCAGGTCGCGGTCTTCGCGTCCATCGGTCTCTACACCAACCAGGCGTTCGGGTTCTACGCCAGCTGGGCGGATCTGCTCGGCCAGGAGACCGAGCAGGGCGTCGTCGTGGACCACGACGTGCTCAAGGGCGAGAAGGGCCCGGTCAAGGTGACGGACACGCAGACCGTGGACGTCCCCGGCGGTGAGACGCCCCGTATCGGTGGCCAGATCCAGAAGGTCCAGGTGCAGGGCCGGAACTCGAAGATCGCCAGCCCCGCGTACGTGTACCTGCCGCCGGAGTACTTCCAGCCGCAGTACAAGCACCGCACCTTCCCCTCGGCCGTCGTCCTGACCGGCTACCCCGGGACCGCCGAGGCGCTCATCAAGGGCCTGCACTACCCGCAGACCGCCCACAAGCAGGCCCGCCAGGGCAAGATGCAGCCGATGATCCTGGTCATGCTCCGGCCGACCGTGGCACCGCCGCGCGACACCGAGTGCGTGGACATCCCCGGCGGCCCGCAGTCGGAGACCTTCTTCGCCCGGGACCTGCCGGACGCCATCACCCAGCACTACCGCGCGGGCAAGAAGCCCGACTCCTGGGGCATCATCGGCGACTCCACGGGCGGCTACTGCGCGCTGAAGCTCGCGATGCACCACCCCGACGTCTACGGCGCCGGGGCGAGCCTGTCCGGCTACTACAAGGCCGCCCAGGACGTCACCACGGGCAACCTCTTCCACGGGGACAAGGACCTGGAGAACCAGGCCAACCTCATGTGGTACCTGGAGCACATGCCGCCCCCGAAGACCTCCCTGCTGCTCAGCAGCAGCAAGAAGGGCGAGGGCAACTACAAGGACACCCTGAAGTTCATCGACAAGGTGAAGCCGCCGACGCGCGTCTCGTCGATGATCCTCGACAGCGGCGGCCACAACTTCAACACGTGGCGGCGGGAGATCCCGGGGTCCCTGGTGTGGATGAGCGAACGCCTGACGGGCGGTTCGGACGTGCGGTAGCCCTCGGGGCCCGCTCGGGAGGGCTGAAACGGTTGCTCGGCATCGGGGTGCCGAGCAACCGTTTCAGCCGCCCGTCACCGAAGCCACGCTCTCCAGCTCGACGTCCCCGCGCGCGATGTCCAGCGCGTCCGCCGTCGTCGAGCGCCGCAGCGCCTCATGCAGCCGCGCAGGCGTCAGCACCCCGAGGAACCGCCCCTCGCTGCGCTCGTCGATGACCGCGATCCACCCCGCGTCGTGCTGGAGCATCGTGGAGAACGCCTGCTTCAGGCTCGCGCCCACCGGCAGCCACGCCTCCATGCGCCGCGCGTACTCGCGCACCGTACCGGTGCCCACGCGCGCGTGCTCCGCGGAGATCCAGCCGTGCAGGTTGTTCTCGCCGTCCAGGACGACGGCCCAGCGGGCGTCCAGCTCCCTGGGCAGCGCGTCGTCGAGGTGCACGACCGGCGGCTGCTCCAGGTCGCCCTCCTCGATCGGCGTCACGGAGAGGCGCTTCAGGCCCCGGTCCGCCCCGACGAAGTCCGCGACGTACTCCGTGGCGGGCGCGCCGAGGACGGTCGACGGGGTGTCGAACTGCTCGATGCGGCCGTGGCCGTAGACGGCGATGCGGTCGCCGAGCCGGACCGCCTCCTCGATGTCGTGCGTGACGAACAACACGGTCTTGCGCACGGCCTGCTGAAGGCGGAGGAACTCGTTCTGGAGGTGCTCGCGCACCACCGGGTCGACCGCGCCGAACGGCTCGTCCATCAGGAGCACCGGCGGGTCGGCCGCCAACGCCCGCGCCACGCCCACGCGTTGGCGCTGACCGCCGGAGAGCTGCTCGGGGTAGCGGTCGCCGTACACCGCCGGGTCGAGGCCCACGAGGTCGAGGAGCTCCGCGGCGCGCTCACGGGCCTTGGCGCGCTTGACGCCGAGGAGGTGCGGGACGGTCGCCGTGTTGTCCAGGACCGTCTTGTGCGGGAACAGGCCGACCTGCTGGATGACGTAGCCGATGCGGCGGCGCAGTTGGACCGGGTCGATGTCCGCTATGTCGTCGCCGTCGAGGAGTATCCGGCCGTTGGTGGGCTCGATGAGCCGGTTCACCATCTTCATCGTCGTGGTCTTGCCGCAGCCCGAAGGGCCGACGAGTGTGACCAGTTCACCCTCGTTGACCTCGAAGGACAGGTCGTCGACGGCCGTCGTGCCGTCCGCGTACCGCTTGGTCACATGCTCGAACCGGATCATGAGTCCCCATTGTGGCGCGTGTGCTGAGAGGGCCATGGTGCGCCCACGTCTGTGAAGGCCGTGTTGCGCCCGCACGACGAGTCTCGGCGATTGTCAGTGCTCGGCGTTAGGGTCGCGGGACAGATGGACGTGTGCGTTTGGGCACGTGTCACGGTCCGTGCGGGGCCCGGGTGGAGGGGCCGCGCGCGGTCGGCGCACGCGGCCCGCGCACCGGGTCGGCCTGTGCGGTCGACAGGACACGCGGCGCGTGTGCGATGGAGCACACGCGCGATCGGCATGGCTTCGGGGAATCGGGGGAGGCGGGGCGGGTGAGCAAGCGGAACTGTCTCGTGACGAACGACTGGATCTGCGGCGAGTACGTCCGCTCGCGCAGTCAGGAGTTGATCGACGCGACGGTGCAGCACATCGGCATCACGGCCGTGTCCGTGGCGATAGGCGTGGCGGTGTCGCTGCCGCTCGCCCTGCTCGCGCGGCGCTGGCGGTTCCTCGCCGCCCCGATCCTCGGCGTGACGACGGTGCTGTACTCGATCCCGTCGCTCGCCATGTTCTCGCTGCTGCTCCCGTTCTTCGGCCTGTCCGCGTCACTCGTGGTCACGGGCCTCGTCCTGTACTCCCTGACGATCCTCGTGCGGAACATCCTCGCGGGCCTGCGCGCGGTGCCCGAGGAGGCCCGGGAGGCCGCCAAGGGCATGGGGTACGGCCCGCTGCGGCTGCTGTGGGAGGTCGAACTGCCGCTGGCGCTGCCCTCGCTGCTCGCCGGCGTGCGCATCACCACGGTCTCGACGGTGGCGCTCACCACGGTCGGCGCCATCGTGGACAAGGGCGGCCTGGGCACGATGATCCTCGACGGCCTCGACACCCAGTTCAAGGCCCAGGTGCTCACGGCGTCGGTGCTGTGCGTCCTGCTCGCGCTCGCGGCCGACCTGCTGCTGCTCGCGCTCCAGCGCTGGCTCACCCCGTGGACCCGGGCGCAGCGAATACGTACGAGCCGCTTCTCGCGCAAGGCGGACGCGGCCCCCGGTGTGGGCAAGGTGGCTGAGCCCGTATGAACGCGATATCCGGTGCCTATGAGTGGCTGACCACGTCCGCCAACTGGCAGGGCGAGAAGGGGGTGTGGCACCGGCTCGCCGAGCACCTCTACTTCAGCGGGGTCTGCCTCGCCGTGTCGTGCGCCATCGCGCTGCCGATCGCCCTGCTGCTCGGGCACATCGGCAAGGGCGGCGCCCTCGCGGTGAACATCTCGAACGTGGGGCGGGCGGTCCCGACCCTCGCGGTGCTCATCCTGCTCACGCTCACCCCGCTCGGGGAGCACGGGGACGTGCCGACGCTGATCGCCCTGGTCCTGTTCGCCGTGCCGCCGCTCCTGACGAACGCCTACGTGGGCATGCGCGAGGTGGACCGCTCGGTGGTCGAGGCCGCGCGCGGCATGGGGATGAGCGGCCGTCAGGTCTTCGGGCGGGTCGAGCTGCCGCTGGCGTACCCCCTGATCATGACGGGGGTGCGGTCGGCCGCGGTGCAGGTCGTCGCCACGGCGACGCTCGCCGCGATGGCGGGCGAGGGCGGCCTGGGCCGGATCATCACGGCCGGGTTCAATCTGCAGAACACGCCGCAGGTCGTCGCGGGCGCCTTCCTGGTGGCGCTGCTCGCCCTGGCCGTGGAGGGTGTGCTCGTCGCGGTCGGCTGGGCCTGCGACCCGATGCGGGGGCGGTCCCGTATGCGTGCCTGAGCGCCTGACGGGGCCTCGGGCCCTCCTCTCTCTACACCTGTGGTCCTGAAACTCTCGAATGGTGGTTCACCGATGAACAGCAGAACGCGTCGCGCGCGACGGATGGCAGGGACGGCCGCGGCCGTCGTGACGCTGGGCGCGGGCCTCGCCGCGTGCGGCGGCGACAGCCTGGAGGACGACAAGGACTCGGTCGGCGGCAAGGGCGCGATCGTGGTGGGCTCGGCGCGGTTCACCGAGCAGAAGGTGCTCGCCGAGCTGTACGCGGGCGTGCTGCGGGACGCCGGATACGACGCGTCGGTGAAGACCGTGCAGAACCGCGAGGTGTACGAGCCGGAGCTGAAGAAGGGCTCCATCGACGTCACCCCCGAATACGCGGCCACACTCGCGGAATTCCTGAACCGGAAGAAGAACGGCTCGGACGCCGAGCCGGTCGCGTCCAGTGACGTCAAGGCGACGGTCGGCGAACTGACCGAGCTGGCGAAGGCGCGCGGCCTCAAGGTGCTTCCGGCGGGTGACGCGGTCGATCAGAACGCGTTCGCGGTGACCAAGGATTACGCGAAGGAGCATAAGCTCAAGACGCTTTCGGATCTTGGCAAGTCCGGCGAGAAGGTCAGGATCGCCGCCGGTGACGAATGCGAGGAGCGGCCGTTCTGCGCCCCCGGCCTGAAGACGAAGTACGGCATCGACGTCGCCGGAATCGACCCCAAGGGCGTCGGCACCACCCAGTCGAAGCAGGCCGTGAAGAACGGCACGGACCAACTGGTCCTGACGACGACCACGGACGCGACGCTGAAGAACTTCGGCCTCGTGATCCTCCAGGACGACAAGAAGCTCCAGAACGCCGACAACATCCTTCCCGTCGTGAACGAGAAGTCGGCGGGCGACAAGGAGATAGCCGACGCCCTCGGCAAGCTCACCAAGACGCTCACGACGGACGACCTCATCGAACTGAACCGCAAGGTCGACGAGGAGCGCCAGAAGGAAGGCGATGTCGCGAAGGACTATCTGAAGTCCAAGGGCCTGATCGAGAAGTAGGCGCGGAGATCGCGTGCCGGGTTGCGGAATCCGTCCTGAGGCGGTGGAGTGGCCGGTCGGAGAAGAAGTGGTTCGGCGGGGTGGGGAGTTGCGGTGGGGGCACCGGGATTTTGGCGGGCGGGGCACCAGACTTCGCCTACGCGCGGTAAGTTTCTGGCCATGCCACGTGGACGTCACCGCCATTCCCCACCACTGCACAGGCTGCTTCCTCCGTCGGCGGTCGCAGGCTTCTCCCTCGCCGCGGCCGGCGGCGCCTGGCTGTTCGCGGAACCCGTCGTGCTGCGCGGCCTCGCCGCCGCCGCGGCCGCGAGCGCCGTCCTGGGCTCCGTCGTCATGCGCCGCTGGGACCGGGCCGCGGGCAAGCGGGTCGCGGAGCTCGGCAGGGCGCGCGCGAGCGAGGAGTGGCGTTACGAGGAGCGCATAGCGGAGTGCGAGTCCGAGCTCGACGAGGCGCGTGAGCTGCGCTCCAAGCTGGAGAACAAGCTGCGCTCCAAGCGGGCGGAGCTGGCCGCGCTGCGCAACGAACACGCCGCGCTGCTGCGCCGGTACGCGACGGCGGAGACCGAGCGGGCCAGCGCCCTCGAAGGGCAGCGGCTGCTCGCCATCGAGGCCACGACGTCCACGCGGGAGCTGCCCGCGGGAGCTGCGGAGGACTCCTCCGAGACGCCCGAGGCTTCGCTGTACGAGCGGGCCAACGCGGCGCTCGAACGCCTCGCGGGACGGCACGGCGAGCCCGAGGCCGAGCCCGAGGCGGCCGACGAGCCCGAGGCAGCCGACGAGCCCGACGAGGCCACGGACGGCCACGAGCGTGCGACCGGCGCGCACCTGCTGGTTCCGGCCGCGGCGGCCGTCGTGCCGCCCGCGCCGGTTCGCAGGACCGCCGGAGAGGGCGGCTTCGACTTCTTCGGCACGAAGGGCGCCGCCCCGGCCGCCCTCGACGCCGTGCAGAACGAGGACCTCGCCGACGTCGTGGGCGAGGAGGCCCTCGCGGTCCACAAGGCGGAGGCCGAGGCCGAGTTCAAGCCGTCGGACGCGACGACCGACGCGGAGCGCGGCGTGGGCCAGGTCATCGACCTGACCGCGCACGACGAGACGGAGCAGATCGACCTGAAGGGCCTCCGCACGGCGCTGCGCGCCTGAGCCGAGGGCCGGGGCGGCAACGCTGAGGAGTTTCGGGTGGGTGGGTGGGAAACTCCGCCGCGGTAGCGGCGGAACCGACCACTCAGCCGCAGCGCTCCGCGTCGGGGCCGGGGCGGCAACGCTGAGGAGTTTCGGGTGGGTGGGTGGGAAACCCCGCCGCGGTAGCGGAGGGCGGCCAGGGTCAGGCCATCCACCGGTCGGGCCGAGCGGCCCGGCGCCCCGTACGGGAGCGCTCCGCCTGCCCCCGCAACAGCTCCGCCGCCTCCCCGGCGGGCCGCAGCCGAGCCGTAACCGTACGGCCCGCCCCGGTGTCCACCTTCACGTCGGCGACGCCCTTGAACCGCTCCCAGGGCCCCTGCACGAGACGCACGCTCTGCACCTTCGCGTGCGGCACCAGCGAGAGCCGCCGCCGGAGCAGACCGTGCCGCGCGGCGAACACCGCGTCGGTGACGGCGAGCCCGTGCCCCTTCCACCACACCGGGACGCACCACGACGCGCGCGCGGGCGGCCGGGACAGCTCGTCCGGGCCCGGCACCCGCACCCCCGGCAGGACCTGCGCGATCACCGACTCGGCGAGCTCGCGCGGGGCGACCGGGACGAGCACGCCGTTCGCCGACCCGGCCACGTCCAGCTCGACCCGCACCCAGCCGAACCGGCGCCACAGCAGCGGCTCCACGAGCCGTACGGACTGCACGCGGCCCGGCGGCACCGTCTCGTGCGCCTTGTCGAGCAGCCCGTGGTCCAGGCGCAGACCGTCCGGTGACTCGCCGACCGTCCAGTCGTACTCCCCGACGAAGCGGCCGACGCTGCTGGCGAAGGCGCCGCCGAGCATGGGAATGCCGGTCACGATGACCGTCCACACGCTGTGCGTCAGGAACCACAGGACGGTCGGGACGACGAGCGTGGCGAGCAGCAGCAGCCAGGGCGCGCCGGTGAGCAGGACGGAGACGGCGAGCATGCGCGGCGGCACGTGCAGCAGCCGCCGCGAGGGCGCCTCGCCGACCTCGTGGGCCGTCTCGGGGGCGAAACCGGCCGCCCGCGCGAGGAGCTCGGCGCGCAGCGCGGTGGCGTCGCGCTCGCCGAGGTAGGCCAGCTCGTCCTTCTTGTCGGTGCCCACGACGTCCAGCTTCAGCTTGGTGACGCCGACGACGCGGGCCGCGAGCGGCTGGGTCAGGTCGACGGCCTGGAGCCGGTCGAGCCGGATGTGCGCGGTGCGCCGGAACACCAGGCCCGTACGGATGCGCAGTTCGGTGTCGGTGACGGCGTAGTGCGTGTACCACCAGCTGAGGAAGCCGTACAGGGAGCCGCCGACGACGACCGCCGTGGCGACCAGGGCGAGCGAGGTGGCGGTCATGTCGGCCATGCGGCGCTGGGCGCCGTCCGGGTCGTGGACGGCCCAGCCCATGAGCACGGCGACGGGCGCCCAGGCCCGCCGCAGCGGGGTCACGGGATGCAGCCGCCGCTCCGCCGGGCCCTCCCGGACGGCCTGCGGCTCGGGCGCGGCCTCCGCGCGCGGCCCGGCGGTCGGCTCCCCGGTCACAGCCCCGCCGATCGGGCCTCGCCGAGCTCGGTGAGGCGGTCGCGGAGGCGCTCGGCCTCCTGCGGGTCGAGGCCGGGGACGCGCGCGTCCGTGGCGGCCGCCGCGGTGTGCAGCTGGACCCCGGCGAGGCCGAAGTAGCGCTCCACGGGGCCCGAGGTCACCTCGACGAGCTGCATGCGGCCGTACGGCACGACCGTCTCCTCGCGCCACAGCACGCCGCGGCTGATGAGCAGGTCGTCGACTCGCTCCGCGTACCGCCAGGAGCGCCAGTTGCGCTCCAGGAGGACCCAGCCCCAGGCCGCGAGGGCGAGCGGAAGGGCCGCGAGGACGGCCCAGACGGGTCCGGCGAACAGGCCGAGCAGCACCCCGAGCGCCACCGCGGTCGGCACCAGCCAGACCACGAGCAGCATCCGGCGCATCCTCAGCAGCCCGCGCGGCAGCCCGGTCCACACCGGCTCGCCCGCGTCCGCGCCGGGCGCCGTCCCCGACGCCCCCGTCCCCGTCTCCATGCCTCAAGACTACGTACGGCATCTGACAGTGGCGTGGCCGCGCCCGTGCGTCAGACTGTGCGCATGAGCCCCACGACGGAGCACGGGAAGACGCGGACAGTGGCGGGTACGGAGCTGACCGAGACGACGGTCGGTGTCGGCGGTGCCGCCGAGAGCACGGACATGGTGCTGAACATCGGGCCGCAGCACCCGTCCACCCACGGCGTGCTGCGCCTGCGCCTCGTCCTGGACGGCGAGCGCGTCCAGCACGCGGAGCCGGTCATCGGCTATATGCACCGGGGCGCGGAGAAGCTCTTCGAGGCGCGCGACTACCGGCAGATCGTGATGCTGGCCAACCGCCACGACTGGCTGTCGGCGTTCTCGAACGAGCTGGGCGTGGTGCTCGCCGTGGAGCGGATGCTCGGCATGGAGGTGCCCCCGCGCGCGGTGTGGACGCGCACGCTGCTCGCCGAGCTGAACCGCGTGCTGAACCACCTGATGTTCCTCGGCTCGTACCCGCTGGAACTGGGCGGCATCACGCCGGTCTTCTACGCCTTCCGGGAGCGCGAGGAACTCCAGAACGTCATGGAGGAGATCTCCGGCGGCCGGATGCACTACATGTTCAACCGGGTCGGCGGTCTCAAGGAGGACCTGCCCGCGGGCTGGACCACCCGCGCGCGTGCGGCCGTCGCCTCGGTGCGTTCCCGCATGGACGTGTACGACCGCCTGGTGCTCGGCAACGAGATCTTCCGGGGACGCACGCGCGGCGTGGGCGTGCTCTCCGAAGAGGCGGTGCATGCCTACGGGGTGAGCGGTCCCATCGCCCGTGCCTCCGGAGTGGACTTCGACCTGCGCCGCGACGAGCCGTATCTGGCGTACGGGGAGCTGGGTGACGTCCTGAAGGTGGTGACCCGCGAGGAGGGCGACTGCCTGGCGCGCTTCGAGTGCCTCCTGGAGCAGACGCACAACGCCCTCGACCTCGCGGACGCCTGCCTCGACCGGATCGCGGAGCTGCCCCAGGGACCCATCAACCAGCGCCTGCCGAAGGTGCTCAAGGCCCCCGAGGGCCACACGTACGCGTGGACGGAGAACCCGCTCGGCATCAACGGCTACTACCTGGTGTCCAAGGGCGAGAAGACCCCGTACCGCCTCAAGCTCCGCTCGGCGTCGTACAACAACATCCAGGCGCTCACCGAGCTCCTGCCGGGGCAGCTGGTCGCCGACATGGTGGCGATCCTGGGGTCACTGTTCTTCGTGGTCGGCGACATCGACAAGTAGCGGGTCCGGGATCCCCACCGGCTGCGTCAGCCAGCGGAAGTCGCCGAGCCCGCCCCGCGCGGTCAGCTCCGCCGCCTCGCCCGCGCGCGTGAGGGCGCGGACGTACGCGGCCGGGTCGGTGGAGGCCAGGGCCAGCGGCGGGCGGCCGCCGCGCACCCCCAGGGCGGCGAGCGCGGCCCGCTGGGTGAGCAGCCGTCCGCCGGGCAGGGCGCAGGCGTCGAGGGCCACATGGGCGGTGATGTCGCAGCCGCCGTCCGGCACGGGCACGGTCTCCCGGCCGTCGCGAAAGCCCGTCAGCGTCCCGAAGGGCGGCCGCGCGTCCCGGGTGTGCGCGTAGTCGACGGCGACGGCGAGGCCGCGGTCCAGCGTCGCGACGGCCGCCGCCCAGGCCGCGTCCCGGGGGCGGCCGATCTCCGCCCGCAGGCCGGGCTCGGTGCCCAGGGGCCACCACCGGGCCAGCCAGTCGGCGTCGGGGCCCGGCAGGGGGCCGCCGAGCTCCTCGGTGCCGTCGTCCTGGACGAGGACCTGGCGCACCGAGCCGTCGGGGGCGGTCTCGGCGACGTCCAGGGGGACGTTGTCGAGCCACTCGTTGGCGAAGAGCAGGCCGCTCGCCCCCGCGGGCGGGGCGGCACACCACCGCACGCGCGGATCGAGGCCTTCGGGGCGTGTGGCGCGTTCCACCGCGTACGCGCGCGTGCGGGCCGCCACGTCGGCGGGCAGCTCCGCGAGGACGCCCGTCGTCAGCTCGCCGCGGCCCGCGCCCACGTCCACGAACGCCAGCTCCTGGGGGTGCCCGAGCGCGGCGTCCACGCGGCGCAGGAGCCGGGCCACGGCGGCCGCGTACAGGGGCGAGGCGTGCACGGAGGTGCGGAAGTGCCCCGCCGGTCCCTCGGGCCTGCGGTAGAAGCCGTACGGCCCGTACAGGGCCTCCTCGGTGGCCTCCCGCCAGCCCCGTGCGGGGCGCCCTGCCGCTCGCTGTGCCTCGTGCGTCACAGCGAGAAGGCTATGCGGCCTCCACCTTGGGGAGTACGAGACGGCCGTACGGATCGCTCCTCGGGTTGACCCGGGGGCCCGGACCGGTTGCCTACGCTGGGTTACGTGCAGCGCCTCTATGACTTTCTCCGCAGACACCCGACGGGGGTCGACGCCTTCTGGGCGTTCGTCCTCCTCGGTCTCTCCGGGCTGAGCGTGGTGGCCGTCGCCGACTCGGAGGGCCACGACCCCACGTTGGCCGCGATCCCGGTCGTCATCGGCCTGTGCGTGGTGGTGGCGCTGCGCCGCCGGTTCACGGAACAGATGCTCGTGCTCGCCGCGGTGCTCGGCCTCGTGCAGATGGCCGGCGACGTGCGGCCGAACACGGCGAACTTCGCGATGCTCGTCATCATCTACACGGCGGCCGCCGACGGCCCCAAGTGGGCCTCGCGGTTCGCCCTCACCGGCGGCCTCGCGGCCGCGCCGCTGTCGCAGCTGCGCTGGCCGGACACGGCGACCGGTGTGTGGGGCAAGGTGCTCTACACCGTCTTCATGGTCGTGCCCTTCGCCCTCGCCTGGGTGCTCGGCGACTCGATCCGCACCCGCCGCGCCTACCTCGCGCAGCTGGAGGAGCGGGCCGCCCGCCTGGAGAAGGAGCGCGAGGCACAGGCCAAGGTCGCGGTCGCGGCCGAGCGCGCCCGCATCGCCCGCGAACTGCACGACGTCGTCGCGCACAACGTGTCGGTGATGGTCGTCCAGGCCGACGGCGCCGCGTACGTCCTGGACGCGGCGCCCGACCAGGCCAAGCAGGCCCTCGCGACGATCTCCGGCACCGGCCGCCAGGCGCTCGCGGAGATGCGCAGGCTGCTCGGCGTGCTGCGCACCGGCGAGCCCGAGGAGAGCGGGGAGTACGTCCCGCAGCCGGACGTCGAGCAGCTCGACGAGCTCATCGAGCAGGTGCGCAACGCCGGTCTGCCGGTCGACTTCAAGGTCGAGGGCACCCCGCGTCCGCTGCCCAGCGGCGTGGAGCTGACGGCGTACCGCATCGTGCAGGAGGCCCTCACCAACACCCGCAAGCACGGCGGTGAGAACGCCGGGGCCAGCGTCCGGCTCGTCTACTTCGACGACGGCCTCGGGCTGCTCGTGGAGGACGACGGCAAGGGCGCCCCGCACGAGCTGTACGAGGACGGCGGCGCGGACGGCAGCGGCCACGGCCTGATCGGCATGCGCGAGCGCGTCGGCATGGTCGGCGGCACCCTGGACGCGGGCCCGCGGCCGGGCGGCGGATTCCGCATCAGCGCGCTGCTGCCGCTCAAACCCGCACACTGACACCTGTCACCGGTGCGCCGGGACAGGGGCGGCGACGTCGGCGACTGCGCCGGGGCCGTGCCGCCGTGGTTGACTCCGCCCGTGGAGTGCTGCTTCGGCCCGCTCCCGCCCGTCGTGCCGATGTCCTTGCCGCCGATCCACCCTGAAGGGACCGTGTGATGTCCATCCGCGTGATGCTCGTCGACGACCAGGTGCTGCTGCGCACCGGATTCCGGATGGTCCTCGCCGCCCAGCCGGACATGGAGGTCGTCGCCGAGGCGGGCGACGGCGTGGAGGCCCTGCAGGTGCTGCGGTCCACGGCGGTCGACGTGGTCCTGATGGACGTGCGCATGCCGAAGCTGGACGGCGTGGAGACGACGCGCCGCATCTGCTCCGCCGCCAACCCCCCGAAGGTGCTGATCCTGACGACCTTCGACCTCGACGAGTACGCCTTCTCGGGCCTGAAGGCGGGCGCGTCCGGGTTCATGCTCAAGGACGTGCCGCCCGGCGAGCTGCTCGCCGCGATCCGGGCCGTGCACAGCGGTGACGCGGTGGTCGCGCCGTCCACGACGCGGCGGCTGCTCGACCGGTTCGCGCCGATGCTGCCGGGCACGGCGGGGCAGCCGCAGCACAAGGGCCTCGAGCGGCTCACCGAGCGCGAGCGCGAGGTCATGGTGCTCGTCGCCCAGGGCCTGTCGAACGGCGAGATCGCGGCCCGTCTCGTGCTGTCCGAGGCGACCGTGAAGACCCACGTGGGCCGCATCCTGACCAAGCTGGGGCTGCGCGACCGAGTGCAGGTGGTGGTGCTCGCCTACGAGACCGGCCTGGTGCGCGCGGGCGGCGGCGGGGGCTGACACCCCCCTTCGGCGGGCCCGGCGCGGCCTACCGGAGCACGCCCTCGATGAACTCGCTGCCGAGCCGCGAGACCACGCCCAGGTCCAGCTGGTGCTGCACGTACCGGCCGCGGCGGCGGGTGGTGATCAGCTCGGCCTTCTTCAGGACGCTCAGGTGCCGGGATATCTCCGGGGCCGTCATGCCGTGGGCGTCCGCCAGCTCACCCGTGGTGTACGCGCCGCGGGCCAGGTGGCGGCACAGGCGCATCCGCACCGGGTGCGAGAGCGCGGCCATGCGGCGGGTGAGCTGCTCCACGGAGGCGGGCTCGGTCAGGCCGGGGGACCTGATGGGGTAGGTGATCGAGGACTGCCAGCCGTACCGGTGCAGGACCATCACGTGGGGCCAGCCGAGGCTGGTCGGCACCAGGACGAGGCCGCCCTCGGCCGTCCTGGTGTGACCCGACGCCATCTTGTCGACCGTGATCCGCCGGGCCTCCTCGTCCAGGGTCACCGCCCCGGACATCGCCCTGAGGGCCTCGCCGAGGCCCTTGCGGCGCAGCAGCTCGGTCTTGTGCCGGGCGTCCGCGGCGAGCTGGTGGCTCACCCGGGCCCAGGTGTCCGAGAAGAACGCCTCGTCGCAGTCCTGCATCAGCTGGCGGAACCAGGCGCGCACGGCGGGCGGGTCGTCCAGGAGGCGCTCGGTGAACGCCACTTGGTGCTCGCCCCGGGCGGCGGCCAGCTCCAGGGCGTGGCGGCGCATGTCCGGGTCGTTCAGCGGGTCCGTCACGCGGTTCTGGTCGTAGGCGAGCTGGCAGGTGAACTCCAGGGCGGCGTCCACGAACTGCTCGTCCGTCAGCTTGTCCAGCTGGTCGAGCTCCTCGGCGAGCGTGGCACCGGGCAGCGCCCGCTTGCCGGGGATGCCCGCGAACGGCGCGAAGACGTCCGAGAACGTCGTCCGCCACAGGAAGTCCGCCTCGCACAGGCGGTCCGCGAGGCTCTGGTCCAGACGCGCGGTGACCGCCGTCGCCCAGCCCTGCAGCCCCGGGTGGTGACCGGGCTCGGACAGGGCGTGCAGCGCCATGCCGAGCTCGGCGAGGGGCGAGGGCACGACATGGACCCGCTCCGGCGCCAGGCCGGTGATGTCGATGCTCACGCTCATGGTCCCCATGGTGCACCGGGCCACTGACATCGCCGCCGTCGATTGACGACTGACGTCAATCGGCGGGACCTGGCCGCCGGGCCTGGCGCAGGCTTGAGCCATCGACGGGGCGCCGATGCCGCCGCCCCGCCCCGACGGGGCCGCTCCGCCTGGCCCCGTCCCTCCCTCCGGTCCCCTCTCTGCCTCCCGCTCACCGGTCCTCGGGGCCCTGCCCCAGCGTCCGACGGGTCCCGCCGCCCCTGCGCTGCCCGTTAAGTACCATTTGCCATGAAAGGTCGTACGTCATGAGCGTCACCCAGCAGTTCCTGCTCGACAGCTACCGCGCCGCCCAGCACGGCGAGGCCGCGCCGCCCGCGCCCGGTGCCCACGACTGGCAGGTCGTGCGCGAGGTGCGCGACTACGGCCGGTTCCAGGCCGTGGTCCACGAACGTCCCGCGCACGGACGGCTGCGGGCCGCCCTCCGCCGGGCCCTGCACGGCCTCAGGGGAGGCGCCGTACGAACTCCGCGACCGCTTCCCTGACGTCGTCGGCCGTCCACGCGAGCCCCGGCCCGGCCACGGTGACCTCCGTGACGGACAGGCCGGGCGGGCCGTCCGGGAACCAGCGCCAGAACAGCAGGGTCTTCGTCTCCTCGGCCTGCGCGAGGGCCGCCTCGTTCAGCACGTCGGGCGGGTACGGCAGCCACACCTGGAACTGGTGGGTGTGCGGCGGCCGCGGGTGCACGCGCGACCACGGCACCCTGGAGGCCTCGAAGGCCTCGCCCAGCGCGTCGGCGACCACGCGCGCGTGGGCCACGTAATCCGGCAGGCGCGGCAGGACGTTCCGCAGGCCGAGCAGCGCCGACAGGGCGGTCGGGAACTGCTGGAAACCGAGCCCTCCGTAGCGGTGCCGCCAGGCCCGCGCCTCCTCGACGAGCGTCTCCGGACCGGCGAGCGCGGCGCCCGCGATGCCCCCCAGGGACTTGTAGAACGACACGTACACGCTGTCCGCGAGCCCGGCGATCTCGTCCAGGGGGCGGTCGAAGTGCGGTGTGCACTCCCACAGCCGGGCACCGTCGAAGTGGACCACGGCGTCCCGCTCGCGTGCCGCGGCCACCACCTCCTGGAGCTCGTCCCACGTGGGCAGCAGGAAACCGGGCTCCCTGAGGGGCAGTTCGAGCATCAGCGTGCCGAAGGGCTCCTCGAAGTCCCGCACCTCATCGGCCGTGGGCGGGCGCGGGGCGTCCGTGGGGTGCGCCGTGCGCAGACCGCTCACCGTGACCAGGGCGTCCCGTTCGTGGACCTCCGGGTGGGAGCGCGGGTGCAGCGCCACCGTCGCGTTGCCGGTGCGGCCCGCCCAGCAGCGCAGCGCCACCTGCTGCGCCATCGTGCCCGTCGGGAAGAACGCGGCGGCCTCCTTGCCGAGCAGCCGCGCGACCTCGTCCTCCAGGTCCTCGACCACGCCGTCGCCGTACAGGTCGGCGGGTCCTTCCAGGTCCGCGACGTCCGCCGCGCCCGCGGCGAGGGCGGTGAGGTGCTCGCCGAGCGGAACCGTCACCGGGTGGCGGGCGAGGAGCCGCCGAGCGCCCCGGGCCGCCGCGATGCGCCGCTCCCGCTCGTCGGGTTCGCCCCGGCCTGCGGGCCCGGCCGCCCCGGGGTCCTCCTGACGGGTTTCCGGCCCGGCCGCGCCGGGGCTCTCCTGCGGAGTGAGCGCGTCGTCCCGCGCGTCGTGTGCGGTCATCCACAGATCATCCCGCGCGGTCGTACGAATGCCCACAGCCTGTGGACAGCCGACGGCGCCGCGCGGACGGATAGCGTTAGCATGACGAGAAATCGTCCGGTACCCCGAGCGGACTGGAACGGGAAGGCGTCATCGCGTGAACGCACCTCACCGGCCGGAGCCCCACTCCGACCCCCGAGCGGGCCACGGCCCCGACCCCAAGGACCGGCCCGCGCGGCTCACCGTGGGCGTCGTCGGCGCGGGCCGCGTCGGCCCCGCCCTCGCCGCCGCGCTGCAGCTCGCCGGGCACCGTCCGGTGGCCGTCTCGGGCGTCTCCGACAGCTCCGTCAGGCGGGCCGCGGCCATGCTCCCGGACGTGCCCGTGGTCCCGCCCGCGCAGGTCCTTGAGCGCGCCGACCTGGTGCTCCTGACCGTGCCCGACGACGCCCTTCCCGGCCTCGTCGAAGGCCTCGCCGAGACCGGCGCGGTGCGCCCCGGACAGCTCCTGGCGCACACCTCCGGGCGGTACGGCGCGAAGATCCTCGACCCCGCGCTGCGCGCCGGGGCGCTGCCGCTCGCGCTGCACCCCGCGATGACCTTCACCGGCACCCCCGTGGACGTCCAGCGCCTGGCCGGGTGCTCCTTCGGCGTGACCGCGCCCGAGGAGCTGCGGCTCGCCGCCGAGGCCCTGGTCATCGAGATGGGCGGCGAGCCCGAGTGGATCGCCGAGGACGCCAGGCCGCTGTACCACGCGGCGCTCGCGCTCGGCGCCAACCACCTGGTGACCCTGGTCGCCGAGTCCATGGAGCTGCTGCGCGGCGCGGGCGTCGCGGCCCCCGACCGCATGCTCGGCCCGCTGCTCGGCGCCGCCCTGGACAACGCCCTGCGCTCCGGTGACGCCGCGCTGACCGGCCCGGTCGCGCGCGGGGACGCGGGCACCGTCGCCGCACACGTCGCCGAGCTGCGCAAGCACGCGCCGCAGACCGTGGCCGGGTATCTGGCGATGGCCCGCGCCACCGCCGACCGCGCCCTCGCGCACGGCCTCCTGAAGCCGGAGCTCGCCGAGGACCTCCTCGGCGTGCTCGCGGGCCCCGGAGGAGCCGCGGGCGGCACCGAGGGATTCCGCGACGGCGGAGCGGACGGAGGAGACCGATGAGCGGCGCACCGATCCGGCTGCTGCACACCGCCGACGACCTGCACGCACGCGCGCGTACGGGCCGCCGGGCCGTCGTCATGACCATGGGGGCCCTGCACGAGGGCCACGCCACGCTGATCCGCGAGGCGCGGCGCGCGGCGGGCGCCGACGGCGAGGTCGTCGTCACGGTCTTCGTGAACCCGCTCCAGTTCGGCGCGGGCGAGGACCTGGACCGCTATCCGCGCACCCTGGAAGCCGATGTGAAGACCTCCGAGCAGGCGGGCGCCGACGCCGTGTTCGCGCCCTCCGTGGAGGAGGTCTACCCCGGCGGCGAGCCCCAGGTGCGCGTCGGCGCGGGCCCCATGGGCACGGTCCTCGAAGGCGCCACGCGCCCCGGCCACTTCGACGGCGTGCTCACCGTCGTCGCCAAGCTGCTGCACCTGACGGCCCCCGACGTGGCGCTGTTCGGCCAGAAGGACGCCCAGCAGCTCGCCCTGATCCGCCGCATGGTGCGGGATCTGAACTTCCCCGTGGAGATCGTCGGCGTGCCCACGGTCCGCGAGGAGGACGGCCTCGCCCGCTCCAGCCGCAACCGCTACCTGTCCCCGGCCGAGCGGCACACCGCGCTCGCGCTCTCCCGCGCCCTGTTCGCGGGCCGCGACCGGCACGCCGCGCAGGAGGCCCTGCGCGCGCGTGCGGCGCTCGCCCCGGCCACCCCGGCGCGCGCGGACGCGCTGAACGCGCTCGGTGAGTCCCGCGCGGCCGCCGACGCCCACGCGGTCGCCCAGGCCGCGCCCGCGGGCCCCGAGGCCGTCCTCGCGGCCGCGCGGCAGGTCCTCGACGAGGCGGCGCGCCTTCGGCCCCCGCTCGTCCTGGACTACGCGGCGCTCGTCGACCCGTCGGACTTCCGGCCGGTCGTGCGCGGCCACCGGGGCGAGGCGGTGCTCGCCGTCGCCGCCAAGGTCGGCACGACCCGCCTCATCGACAACATCCCGCTGACCTTCGGAGGTCCAGCGTGACCGCGCCCACCGGGGCCGCCACGCGCCCCCGTACGACCGTGATCGGAGCCCTCGCATGAGCGGTACTGGCATACGGCTGCACGCTCCCGCCCCCGGCTGGTCGCTGGCCGCCGACGTCGTGGTCGTCGGCTCCGGAGTGGCCGGTCTGACGGCCGCGCTGCGCTGCGCGGCGGCGGGCCTGGAGACCGTCGTCGTCACCAAGGCCCGCCTGGACGACGGCTCCACGCGCTGGGCGCAGGGCGGCATAGCCGCCGCGCTCGGCGAGGGCGACACCCCCGAGCAGCACCTGGACGACACCCTCGTGGCGGGCGCGGGCCTGTGCGACGAGGCGGCGGTGCGCCTCCTGGTCACCGAGGGCCCCGACGCCGTGCGCCGCCTCATCGAGACGGGCGCCCGGTTCGACGCGGCCGCCGGAGGCGGTCTTGCCCTGACCCGCGAGGGCGGCCACCACCGCAGCCGCATCGCGCACGCGGGCGGCGACGCGACCGGCGCGGAGATCTCCCGCGCCCTCGTCGAAGCGGTCCGCGAGCGCGGCATACCCACCGTCGAGAACGCCCTGGTCCTGGACCTCCTGACGGACGCCGACGGGCACGCGGCGGGCGTGACCCTGCACGTCATGGGGGAGGGCCAGCACGACGGCGTGGGCGCCGTGCGCGCGCCCGCCGTGGTGCTCGCCACCGGCGGCATGGGCCAGGTCTTCTCGGCGACGACGAACCCGTCCGTGTCCACGGGCGACGGCGTGGCCCTCGCCCTGCGCGCGGGCGCGGAGGTCTCCGACCTGGAGTTCGTGCAGTTCCACCCGACGGTGCTCTTCCTGGGCGCCGACGCGGAGGGCCAGCAGCCGCTGGTCTCCGAGGCCGTGCGCGGCGAGGGCGCCCACCTCGTGGACGCGGACGGCGTGCGCTTCATGGTGGGCGCCCACGAGCTCGCCGAGCTGGCCCCGCGCGACATCGTCGCCAAGGGCATCACGCGCCGCATGCTGGAACAGGGCGCCGAGCACATGTACTTGGACGGCCGCCACTTCGGCGCCGACATGTGGGCCAGGCGCTTCCCGACGATCCTCGCCGCTTGCCGGGCCCACGGCATCGACCCGGTGACCGAGCCGATCCCGGTCGCTCCCGCCGCGCACTACGCCTCCGGCGGAGTCCGCACCGACCTGCACGGCCGCACCACCGTGCCGGGCCTGTACGCGTGCGGCGAGGTCGCCTGCACGGGCGTGCACGGCGCGAACCGGCTGGCGTCCAACTCCCTCCTGGAGGGCCTGGTCTACGCCGAGCGCATCGCGGCGGACATCGCCGCCCGGCAGGCCGCGGACACCCTCCACGCGCGCGTGCCCGCCCCGCTGGCGGCCCCGGAGCAGCCCGCCCACCCGCTGCTGCCCCCGGAGGCCCGCTTCGCCATCCAGCGGGCCATGACCGAGGGCGCCGGAGTGCTGCGTTCCGCCGCCTCGCTCGCCGAGGCCGCCGAGCGGCTCGCCGGGATCCACGCGGCCGCGGCGGGCGCGCTCGCCGAGGACGGCAAGACCGCCGAGCCGGGCGTCGACGCCTGGGAGACCACCAACCTCCTGTGCGTGGCCCGCGTCCTGGTGGCGGCGGCCCAGCGGCGCGAGGAGACTCGTGGCTGCCACTGGCGCGAGGACCACGGGACCCGCGACGACGAGGCGTGGGGACGCCACATCGTCGTCCGCATCAACCCCGACCGCACGCTCGCCACCCGCACCACCGACAACGCCAGCTTCCCAAGCACCCAGGAGCAGTGACCGACGTGAGCACCACCGGCACCCCCGAACTCCCCCTCGCCGACAGCGGTTGCGGCGACGCCTGCGGCTGCGGCGACGAGGCGCCCGACGCCATGGCCTGCGGACTCGACCCGTCGCTCGCCCAGCTCCTCGCCGACGCCGGGCTCGACCCCGTCCAGGTCGAGGACATCGCCCACCTCGCGATCGCCGAGGACATGGAGTTCTCGCCGGACGCCGTGGACGTCACGACGGTCGCCACCATCCCCGAAGAGGCCGTCGCCACCGCCGACTTCACCGCGCGCCAGGCGGGCACCGTCGCGGGCCTCAGGGTCGCCGAGGCCATCGTCTCCGTGGTCTGCGCGGACGAGTTCGAGGTCGAGCGGCACGTCGAGGACGGCGAGCGCGTCGAGGCCGGTGACGTCCTGATGAGCATCACCACCCGCACCCGCGACCTGCTCACCGCCGAGCGCAGCGCGCTGAACGTGCTGTGCCGCCTGTCCGGCATCGCGACCGCCACGCGCGCGTGGGCGGACGCCCTGGAGGGCACCGGCACGAAGGTCCGCGACACCCGCAAGACGACGCCGGGCCTGCGCTCCCTGGAGAAGTACGCCGTCCGCGCGGGCGGCGGCGTCAACCACCGCATGTCGCTCGCCGACGCGGCCCTCGTCAAGGACAACCACGTGGTCGCGGCGGGCGGCGTGGCCCAGGCCTTCAAAGCCGTCCGGGACGCCTTCCCGGACGTGGCGGTCGAGGTCGAGGTGGACACCCTGCACCAGCTGCGCGAGGTCGTGGAGGCGGGCGCCGACCTGATCCTCCTGGACAACTTCACGCCCGGGGAGACCGCGGAGGCCGTCGCGATCGTCGGCGGCCGCGCGCTCCTGGAGTCCTCCGGCCGCCTCACCCTGGAGAACGCCAGGGCGTACGCGGACACGGGCGTCGACTTCCTCGCGGTGGGCGCCCTCACGCACTCCTCGCCGATCCTGGACATCGGCCTCGACCTGAGGGACGCCACCGAGGCCCCCGCGCGCGGGGCGGAGTAACCCGCCATGCTGCTCACGATCGACGTCGGCAACACCCACACCGTCCTCGGGCTCTTCGACGGCGAGGACATCGTCGAGCACTGGCGCATCTCCACCGACGCCCGGCGCACCGCCGACGAACTGGCGGTGCTCCTCAACGGCCTGATGGGCATGCACCCCCTGCTCGGCGAGGAGCTGGGCGACGGCATCGACGGCATCGCGATCTGCTCCACGGTCCCGTCCGTCCTGCACGAGCTCCGCGAGGTCACCCGCCGCTACTACGGCGACGTCCCGGCCGTCCTCGTGGAGCCCGGCATCAAGACCGGCGTCCCCATCCTCATGGACAACCCCAAGGAGGTCGGCGCCGACCGCATCATCAACGCGGTCGCGGCGGTCGAGCTCTACGGAGGCCCCGCGATCGTCGTGGACTTCGGTACGGCGACGACGTTCGACGCGGTCTCCGCGCGCGGGGAGTACGCGGGCGGCGTCATCGCCCCCGGCATCGAGATCTCCGTGGAGGCCCTCGGCGTACGCGGCGCGCAGCTGCGCAAGATCGAGCTGGCCCGGCCGCGCAGCGTCATCGGCAAGAACACCGTGGAGGCCATGCAGGCGGGCATCCTGTACGGCTTCGCGGGCCAGGTCGACGGCGTCGTACGGCGGATGGCCCGCGAGCTCGCGGGCCCGCACGGGGAGCCCGGCGACGTCACGGTCATCGCCACCGGCGGGCTCGCGCCCATGGTGCTCGGCGAGGCGTCGGTCATCGACGAGCACGAGCCGTGGCTCACGCTGATCGGCCTCCGTCTGGTCTACGAGCGGAACGTGTCGCGTACTTGACGTCCCCTCAGGCAACCCGCAACCGCCGCGTGGAGTCTCCCCAGGGAGGGTTTCTGAGCGGGTGTGGGGGCTGGGTGCCTGATGGGCATGGGACGTGGGAAACGCAAGAGGCGGTGGGGTGCGACAGCGGCCCTGGCGGTGGCGACGCTGACGGCCGCCGCGCCCGCCTCGGCACAGGAGCCGCCGCCTAGGCCCGCCCTGTCCACGGTCGAGCCCTCCGCGCCCTCCGGGCCCCGCACGGACGGCCGAATGGCCGAGACCGGCGCGGGGGTGCTGCCCTGGGCCGCGGCCGCCGGGGCGGCGGCCCTCGGCGTGGGCGCGGTCGCCTTCGCCACGACGCGGCGCCGCTAGGAATAGGCCGCTCCGGCTTCGGCGGGGCCCTGCCTCGCCGCTTGCGCGGCGCCTCGGCGCTGTGCCCACCCTGGGAAGACAGAGCCCAGCACCCGAACAAGCGCGGCCGCAGGCTCGTGTCGCGCAAACGGGTGAGTTAAGACGATTTTGTCCTTTGCGCGCGTATCGTCACCCCATGCCCACGCCATACGGATCCCGGGGCGGCATGGCCTTCGGCGCCCAGGAGCTGCGCGTGCTCCGCCGCGCCCTGGCCCTCGCCCTGCACCCCAGTACCGCTCACGCCCTCGACGACCAGGCCGTGCAGGACTGCGTGCGCCTCGCCGACGACATCGACGAGACGGTGCGCGAAGGCGCACGGCTGCGCGCCTTCCTGGTGGCCGACCTCGCGCGCTACCGGGCGGCGCTCCCCGGCACCGCCGCCGGCTACCTGGAGCTCCTGGAGGACGTGCTCGCCACCGGCTACCGGCCCGCCCCCGACGACCTCGCCGCGCTGCGCGCCCTGCGCGGCACCCCGCGCGCGGCCGCCCTGCTCGCCCGCTGCGAGGGCCTCGCCGAACGGGCCCTGCGCGCCCGCCTCGCGGCGGCGAGCGAGGCCCGGGCGGCGGACGGTCGCACCGCGCCCCCGCCCCGGCCCCTCGTGCCGCAGTCCCGCACCCGGCTCCTGGCCCTGCCCGGCGGCCGTGCCGCCGACGGGGACAAGCCCGCGCCCCGGCCCGAGCCGCCCGCCGAGCGCCCCGCCCCGCCCGAGCGGCCGCGCCCGGTGCCCACCCCGGCCGAGGTGTTCCCGCCCAAGCGCCCGGCGCGGCCCCCCGCCCCGTCGCAGCGGCTCGCGGCGGGCTAGCTACGCTAGGGGCATGGAATACGTCTTCGCGCTCGTGCCCCCCGTAGTGATGGCCGTGTTCTTCATCCGCCTCATCGTGACGATCGTCAAGACGCAGGGCGGCGCCAACAAGGCGAAGGAGGACGCCGCCGTCGACGCGGCGCTCGCCCGCGCCGAGTCCGTCCGGCAGTCCCCGGAGGCGGGCGGCGCCTGACCGAGGCGCTCCTGCCCGACCCTCCAGCGGCGTACGGTCCACCCCTTCTCATCGGACCGTACGCCCTTTTTGTCATGAAAATCGGCGTTATGGGCCGCACATCCTGCCTGCCCCGTGCTTCGCGGCTTCAGTGACTTGGGTCACTTCGCCCACTATTGTTCTGCTGTGCCTCGCCCCTTGGGAGAACTCGAAGACGCAGTGATGACGCGGGTGTGGAAGTGGAACCGCCCCGTGACCGTTCGAGAAGTCCTGGAAGACCTGCAACAGGAACGGTCGATCGCGTACACCACGGTGATGACCGTTCTGGACAATCTCCATCAGAAGGGCTGGGTACGCCGCGAAGCGGAAGGCCGCGCCTATCGATATGAGGCGGTCTCCACGCGTGCCGCCTACTCGGCCGCACTCATGAACGAAGCCTGGTCGCAGAGCGACAACCCGGCGGCCGCTCTCGTCGCGTTCTTCGGCATGATGTCGCCGCAGCAGCGGGAAGCCCTCAGTGACGCGGTCCGCATGGTCGAATCCCATGAGAGCCCCGCGAGCCCGGCGAACCAGGCGAACCCCGAGAACCCCGACGGGCCGGACCGCGCGACCGGGCGATAGCGTCCGCCCATGCCAGCCGAGCCCGACGAACTCCCCGCGGAGCGTGCCGAAGTCCCGCCGCTCAGCGACTCCACGCCAAATGCCGTCTCCGTACGCAGGGCGCGCACCACGGATGTGCCCGCCGTGCGGTCGCTGCTCGACTCGTACGCCCGCCGGGGTGTCCTGCTCGACAAAGCGACCGTCACGCTTTACGAGGACATCCAGGAGTTCTGGGTCGCGGAACGCGGCGGCGGCAACGGCAAAGCGGGCGCGGTGGTCGGCTGCGGGGCCCTGCACGTGATGTGGGAAGACCTGGCCGAAGTCCGTACCCTCGCGGTGAATCCTCAGGTCAAGGGCGCGGGCGTGGGGCATCTGCTGCTCGGTAAGTTGCTGGAGACCGCGCGCTGGCTCGGTGTCCGGCGCGTTTTCTGCCTCACCTTCGAAGTCGACTTCTTCGCCAAGCACGGCTTCGTGGAGATCGGCGAGACGCCCGCCGATACCGTCGACACGGATGTCTACACGGAGCTCCTTCGTTCCTATGACGAGGGCGTAGCGGAGTTCCTGGGCCTCGAACGAGTGAAACCGAACACCTTGGGCAACAGCCGGATGCTTCTGCATCTGTGATCGTGACGGGACTATTCCGGGCTGTCACAAGCCCGGTGCCCTATGTCCGAAACGCGCATGTTTCCCGGGATCTCGTGGAGCCGGTCTCTCCCAGGGGTTTGTGTTTTTCCAGGAAAAGCGGTTTGCTTTCCGACGTACTGCAGTGCTGCATATAACAGGGGGCGGCGAATCGGCGGCTCAGGCCGCGGGGCCCGGCCCTGAAGTTATCGATGAAAGGAAATCCGGTGGCACAGAAGGTTCAGGTCCTTCTTGTCGATGACCTCGACGGCGGCGAGGCGGACGAGACCGTGACGTTCGCCCTCGACGGCAAGAGCTACGAGATCGATCTCACCACCGCCAACGCAGACAAGCTCCGCGGACTCCTCGAGCCGTACCTCAAGGGCGGTCGGCGTACCGGAGGCCGCGCGAGCGGTCGTGGCAAGGGGCGCGCCCCGGCGGCGAGCCAGAGCCAGGACACCGCGCAGATCCGCGCCTGGGCGAAGGAGAACGGCTTCGAGGTCAACGACCGCGGCCGCGTCCCCGCGTCCATCCGCGAGGCCTACGAGAAGGCCAACGGCTGATTGCTCGCACGCCGCAAGCGGACCCGGTGGCACTGTGTCGCCGCCGTGTCCACGAGCCGTACGAGATCGGAGCCCGCGGCGGAGCCGGAATGGGGGTCGGTTCCGCTGCCGTCCAGGGCCCGCGCCGCCGCCCGTGGCGCCAGGGCCGCCAGAGTCGTGAGCGACGGCAGCGCGGCTTCCACGTCGTGTCCGGGCTCCGGGGGGCGCAGCCACACGGCGGCCCCTCGTGAGCCGGGCAGGCCCGGCGGCGTCGGAGCGTCGATCAGGCCGCCCGTGCCGATCGCCGTGAGGTCCAGGGGGACGCCTCCCCACTCCAGCCAGTCGAGCAGCCCCGGCAACTCGTCGGCGCTGCCCGCGGCCACCAGGAGCCGCATCGTCCCGCCGTGCAGGGCCACGGGCGCCTTCGGGCCCAGGTGGCGCAGCGCGGCGAAGCCCGCCTCGGCCGGCAGCTGAAGGACGTCGAAGCGCACCCCCGTCACCAGGCGGAGGGCGGCCCCTGGCCCCGTCCCGGAGCGCACCGGCCAGCCGAGCTCCCGCTCGTACCACCGCCGCACCGGGTCGTCCCGCAGCGCCCCCGCGCGCCGGGTACGCGGTTCGGCGGGCGGCCTGGGGTGCGGAACGCTGGGAAGGGCCATGCCAGGAGCAACCGCCCGAGGCGTACGGGAGTTACGGCGAATGTCACGCACGGTGGTGCCCCGGTTGCGTACGGTGGCGAAAGTGGGGGCGTGTCAGGGCGCTCCCCGGCGCAAGGGTGTTCGCCCGTAGCGGAGGGAACCGGTGTGCGCCGCATGGAGTGTCCGTGCATACGGGTAAGACATCCCTAGTGGGGAGGGGCGACACGCGGTGTTCAGGCGTCTCACGTTCGCCATCGGCGTACTGATGGCGAGGGTAACTGCCTGGCCTGCGGGAACATCGTCTCGCACCATCAGGTTGGAGCATGTGTCGGCGTATGAGTCAGGAAGCGTTCCCTACCGTAGTGAGGGTGATCCGACCGGTGTCGGCAGTTGGAATGAGCGGTCCCCGCTTGCGGGACTAAGCTGCGGAAGGACAGGGAGGGGACCGACCCCTTACTGCCTGACCGCTCTGAGGAGCGATTAACGATGTTCGAGAGGTTCACCGACCGCGCGCGGCGGGTTGTCGTCCTGGCTCAGGAAGAAGCCCGGATGCTCAACCACAACTACATCGGCACCGAGCACATCCTCCTGGGCCTGATCCACGAGGGTGAGGGTGTCGCCGCTAAGGCCCTGGAGAGCCTCGGGATTTCGCTCGAGGCGGTCCGCCAGCAGGTGGAGGAGATCATCGGCCAGGGCCAGCAGGCCCCGTCCGGCCACATCCCCTTCACCCCCCGTGCCAAGAAGGTCCTGGAGCTGTCGCTCCGCGAGGCCCTTCAGCTGGGCCACAACTACATCGGCACGGAGCACATCCTGCTCGGCCTGATCCGCGAGGGCGAGGGCGTCGCCGCCCAGGTCCTGGTCAAGCTGGGTGCCGATCTCAACCGGGTGCGGCAGCAGGTCATCCAGCTGCTCTCCGGCTACCAGGGCAAGGAGACCGCCACCGCCGGCGGTCCTGCCGAGGGCACGCCCTCCACGTCCCTGGTCCTCGACCAGTTCGGCCGGAACCTCACCCAGGCCGCTCGTGAGTCCAAGCTCGACCCGGTCATCGGGCGCGAGAAGGAGATCGAGCGGGTCATGCAGGTGCTGTCCCGCCGCACGAAGAACAACCCGGTCCTGATCGGTGAGCCCGGCGTCGGCAAGACCGCCGTCGTCGAGGGGCTCGCGCAGGCCATCGTCAAGGGCGAGGTGCCCGAGACGCTCAAGGACAAGCACCTCTACACCCTTGACCTCGGCGCCCTGGTCGCCGGATCCCGCTACCGCGGTGACTTCGAGGAGCGCCTGAAGAAGGTCCTCAAGGAGATCCGCACCCGCGGCGACATCATCCTGTTCATCGACGAGCTGCACACGCTCGTGGGTGCGGGTGCCGCCGAGGGCGCCATCGACGCGGCGAGCATCCTCAAGCCGATGCTGGCCCGTGGCGAGCTCCAGACCATCGGTGCGACCACCCTGGACGAGTACCGCAAGCACCTGGAGAAGGACGCGGCCCTGGAGCGCCGCTTCCAGCCGATCCAGGTCGCGGAGCCGTCCCTTCCGCACACCATCGAGATCCTCAAGGGTCTGCGCGACCGCTACGAGGCCCACCACCGCGTCTCCATCACGGACGAGGCCCTCGTGCAGGCGGCCACCCTCGCCGACCGGTACATCTCGGACCGCTTCCTGCCGGACAAGGCGATCGACCTGATCGACGAGGCCGGTTCCCGGATGCGCATCCGCCGGATGACCGCGCCGCCGGACCTCCGCGAGTTCGACGAGAAGATCGCGGGCGTGCGCCGGGACAAGGAGTCGGCGATCGACTCCCAGGACTTCGAGAAGGCCGCGTCCCTGCGCGACAAGGAGAAGCAGCTCCTCGCCGCGAAGGCCAAGCGCGAGAAGGAGTGGAAGGCCGGCGACATGGACGTCGTCGCCGAGGTCGACGGCGAGCTGATCGCCGAGGTCCTCGCCACGGCCACCGGCATCCCGGTCTTCAAGCTGACGGAGGAGGAGTCCTCCCGTCTGCTCCGCATGGAGGACGAGCTCCACAAGCGCGTCATCGGCCAGAAGGACGCCGTCAAGGCGCTCTCGAAGGCGATCCGGCGTACGCGCGCCGGTCTGAAGGACCCGAAGCGCCCCGGCGGCTCGTTCATCTTCGCGGGCCCGTCCGGCGTTGGTAAGACCGAGCTGTCCAAGGCCCTCGCCGAGTTCCTCTTCGGTGACGAGGACGCGCTGATCTCCCTCGACATGTCGGAGTTCAGCGAGAAGCACACGGTGTCGCGGCTCTTCGGCTCGCCCCCCGGCTACGTGGGCTACGAGGAGGGCGGCCAGCTGACCGAGAAGGTCCGCCGCAAGCCGTTCTCCGTCGTCCTCTTCGACGAGGTCGAGAAGGCCCACCCGGACATCTTCAACTCGCTGCTCCAGATCCTGGAGGACGGTCGCCTGACCGACTCCCAGGGCCGGGTCGTGGACTTCAAGAACACGGTCATCATCATGACGACCAACCTCGGCACCCGGGACATCTCCAAGGGCTTCAACCTGGGCTTCGCGGCCTCGGGCGACAAGAAGACCAACTACGAGCGCATGAAGAACAAGGTCTCGGACGAGCTCAAGCAGCACTTCCGCCCCGAGTTCCTCAACCGCGTGGACGACGTCGTCGTCTTCCCGCAGCTGACCCAGGACGACATCCTCCAGATCGTCGACCTCATGATCAGCAAGGTGGACGAGCGCCTGAAGGACCGGGACATGGGCATCGAGCTCTCCCAGTCCGCCAAGGAGCTCCTCGCCAAGAAGGGCTACGACCCCGTCCTGGGTGCCCGGCCGCTGCGCCGCACCATCCAGCGCGAGGTCGAGGACACGCTCTCCGAGAAGATCCTCTTCGGTGAGCTGCGTCCGGGCCACATCGTGGTCGTCGACACGGAGGGCGAGGGCGAGAGCGCCACGTTCACCTTCCGTGGCGAGGAGAAGGCCGCACTGCCGGACGTGCCGCCGATCGAGTCGGCCGCCGGTGGCTCGGGGCCGAACCTGAGCAAGGAGGCGTAGCTCTTCGGGAGCGCGCTGACGGGGCTGCCCCGGACCGTTTCGTACGGTCCGGGGCAGCCCCTTTTCCGGCTGGGGCCGTCGAGCCCCCGGCGTCGGCTCAGAGATGTGGGGTGGCGTCGGCCGGGGCGATGGCCTCGCGCAGGACGCGGGCCAGGTCCTCCTCCGTGGGCAGGAGCTGGCGGCCGCGCGGCGGGAGCGAGGTGTAGGTGGCCTGGCCGCTGCTCGTCTCGATGAGGACGCCGATGGTGGGGGCGTCCCGGTCGGGGTCGCGGACCAGCTCGTCCACCGCCCGCACCTGGGCGTCCAGGCGGGTGAGGTGGGTGGGGCGCGTGGTGGTCGTACCGAGTGCGCAGGCCACGTAGCGGCGCAGGGTGAGGTGGTAGAAGAGCAGGTCCACGCGGTGGTACTGGTCACCGGCGAGGACGGGGTAGCGGCAGCCGACGAAGGCGAAGCCGCTGCCGAGGCCGGTGAGGACGCGGACCATCCGGTTGGCGATCGACTCCTCGTACGTGGGGTCGGCCGGGCGCTGGTCGTCCAGGCGCAGGAAGTCCAGGCGGTAGGGGTCGCGGGCGAGTTCGGCGAGGGCGGGGGAGCCCGCGGGCAGGGTCACGTCGTCGGGGAGCGGCGGGGTGCCGCGCTGCGGGAGGTGCAGGCGCTGGCGGATGGCCAGGTTCAGCTGCGCCCGCGACCAGCCGTTGCGCACGGCCTCGGTCGCGTAGAAGTCCCGCTCCGCGCGGGTGTGCAACTTGTCGAGCAGCACCGTGATGTGGCTCCAGGGGAGCTGCGCGACGGGGCGCTGGGTGATGAGCGCGGGCCAGGTGTGCGCCATCTTCGGGGTCTGCACGAGGTTCCGGTACGAGAAGATCCGCTGCCGGGGGAAGGCGCCCCGGAGGTCCGTGGCGAGCCGGGCCACGATGCCGGTGCCCCAGCCGTCCTCTGTCTGGCGGGCCAGGATCAGCTTGCCGATCCGCCAGTACATCTCGACCAGTTCGGCGTTCACGGCCCTCCGGGTGCGGAGGCGGGCCCCCTCCGCCGTGGCCTTCGCTTCGGTCAGCAGATCTTCGTACTTGTGCATGGGGCGAGGCTGACGCAGCGGGTGCTTTACAGGGGCGGGAACCCTGTGGGGTCATCCGAACGTGTGGGGGTGGTTTGGGAGTTCGGCTTCCGACGGGGCAGGGCGAGGCGGCTCATGGGCCATGGCGGGCGGGCAGGGCCTCCAGGCCGTGTGCCCGCTTGGCGTGCGTCACGACGCGGGTCAGTGTCGGACGCGGGGCGGCGAGCGCCGCGAGGCCCAGTCCCACCTGGTGCGCAGCTCCGGCGGGTTTGTCCATCAGGGCGGCGCCGGGGGTAGCGCCGGTCACATCCCGCCGGTGGTGGATCTTGGCGGCGGTGACATGGGGCACAGGGCATACGTCACATACGAGGACGGGTAGTGGTGCCCTTCGGCGTCGTGGCAGGGACTTTCGGCCCGCAACCCGCCCCCCGGGCTACGGCCGCTCCTAGTAGAAGCGCGTTTTGGGCGCCGGGCGGGCTGGGGGTTACCAAGGGATGGCCATCCGGCACGCACCCCCAAGCGTGCCGGATTCGCTTTGCCGTTCTTGTCTTGTACGTCCCCAGCGTGCGAGCCGCGCCCCCGCGGCCCGTGCCCGGCACCCCGTGTGCCGCCCGCCCCGGAGGTCCCCATGTCGAAGCGCTCGAAGTCCCACCCTTCCGGCCGTCCGTCCCGCCGCGTCCGCGCGGCCGTCGTCGCCGTCGGCGTCGGCGCGGTGACGGCGCTCGGAGCGGGCGTGGCGGGCGCCGCCGCGAAGGCCCCGGCCGCCCCGTCCTGGCAGGACCCGGTCGACCGCTACCGCCTCTCCGCGACCTTCGGCCTGGGCGGCAGCAGGTGGGCCCACAAGCACTCCGGCCAGGACTTCGCCGTCCCGAGCGGCACCGTGGTCAAGTCCGTGCACGCCGGGACCGTCGTGAAGGCGGGCCCGAACGGCGCCGGTGACGGGCCCGCGTACGGCAACGCCATCGTCATCAAGCACGCCAACGGCACGTACTCGCAGTACGCGCACCTCTCCCGCGTCGAGGTGCGCGTCGGCCAGGCCGTCGCCGGTGGCCAGCGCATCGCCCTCTCCGGCAACACGGGCAACTCCAGCGGCCCCCACCTGCACTTCGAGATCCGCACGACGCCGAACTACGGCTCGGCCGTCGACCCGGTCTCCTTCCTGCGCAAGCAGGGCGTGCGCGTGTGATCCCCTCCGCGCGCACGCTCTGACTCAGGCGCCGTCGTGCGCCTGGGTCACCAAGTCGATGGCGACCTCGAGGATGGCTTTCCGCTTCTCCTCGGGGTCGCCTTCGGCGTCCTTGAGCACGAACATCCCGCCGTGCATGGTGAACAGTGCGCTGAAGCAGCGCACCTGCGCGGTCATCGGCGTCGCCGGATCGTCGTCCCTGAGGATGTCCAGGAGCGCGAGCATGCGGTCCTTGAAGCTCTCGCCGGTCTTCAGGTCGCGCATCGTCGCCTGGTTCTCCTGCATGAAGCGGAAGAGCGGGGCGGCGTCCGTGAGGATCTCGCTGTAGCGCGTGAGGATCGCGCGCTTGGTGTCGAGCGTGCGGGGCTGCTGCCTGCCCCAGTCGATCAGCTCGTCGATCGGGCGGGTCACGTCCTCGAAGATGCTGGTGAGGATGTCTTCCTTGGTCTTGAAGTGGTAGTACAGCGCCGCCTTCGTGACCTCGAGACGCTCGGCGATCTCCCGCAGCGACGTCTTCTCGTACCCCTGCTCGGCGAACAGTTCGAGTGCTACGTCCTGGATGCGCTGGCGGGTGTCACCGCGGCGCTGCTGCTTCCCTGTGCCCATGGGGCGATCCTCGCACTCCTTCTCCACCCGAGGGAGCACCGCTCTTTACGGCCCCTTGGGACTTGCTTGACGCCCGGCTAGCTAACTTACTTGACGCCCGGCTAGTCGGGGGTCTACCTTCCCTCAGTGTAGTCAACTTGCCGGGCGGCAAGTAAGTAGCTGGCGAGCGGGGAGCGACATGGCGAGTGCCGTAGCAGTAGAGCCGGGCAGCAAGGAGCAACGGGCGGCGCAGGAGCCACCCCAGCGGAGCGTGCGGGTGGTGGTCTTCGCGCTGATGGTCGCGATCCTCCTCGCGATGCTCGACAACATGATCGTGAGCCCCGCGATGCCGACGATCGTCGGTGACCTCGGCGGCCTGGAGCACCTGTCGTGGGTCGTCACCGCATACACCCTCGCCACCGCCGCCTCCACCCCGATCTGGGGCAAGCTCGGCGACATGTACGGGCGCAAGGGCGCCTTCCTCACCTCCATCGTGATCTTCCTGATCGGCTCCGCGCTCAGCGGCCTGGCCCAGGACATGGGGCAGCTCATCGGCTTCCGCGCGATCCAGGGGCTCGGCGCGGGCGGTCTGATGGTCGGCGTCATGGCGATCATCGGCGAGCTGGTGCCGCCCCGTGAGCGCGGCAAGTACATGGGCATGATGACCGGCGTCATGGCGGTCGCGATGATCGGCGGCCCGCTCGTCGGCGGCACCCTCACCGACCACCTCGGCTGGCGCTGGGCCTTCTACATCAACCTGCCGCTCGGCGTCGTCGCCCTGTTCATGGTGAGCGCCGTGCTGCACCTGCCGAAGAAGCAGGCCAGCGGGCGCATCGACTACCTGGGCGCGGCGCTGCTCACCGTCGGCATCACGTCCTTCGTCCTGGTGACCACCTGGGGCGGCACCGAGTACGCCTGGGGCTCGGCCGTGATCATGGAGCTCATCGGCCTCGGCGTCGCCGCGCTCGTCGGCTTCTACTTCGTCCAGCAGAAGGCGGCCGAGCCGATCATGCCGCTGCGGATCTTCCGCAGCCGCAACTTCACGCTGATGGCCGTGATCGGCTTCCTGTCCGGCTTCGTGATGTTCGGCGCGATGCTCTTCCTGCCGCTGTACCAGCAGGCCGTGCAGGGCGCCTCGGCCACCAACTCCGGCCTGCTGCTCATGCCGATGCTGCTCGCCATGATGGCCGTCTCGATGGTCGCGGGCCGCGTCACCACCTCCACCGGCAAGTACAAGCTCTTCCCCATCGCCGGCAGCGTCCTGATGGGCGTGGGCCTCGTCCTGCTGGCCCAGATGGACACCGAGACCTCCCGGCTGACCTCCGGGATCTACATGGCGGTCCTCGGCGCGGGCATGGGCTGCCTGATGCAGATCACCATGCTCGTCGCGCAGAACAGCGTCGAGATGAAGGACATGGGCGTCGCGTCCTCCTCGGCCACGCTGTTCCGCACGCTCGGCTCGTCCTTCGGCGTCGCCGTCATGGGCGCGCTGTTCAACAACCGGGTGCAGGACGAGATGGCCGAGCGGGCCGGGGCCGCGGGCGGCAAGGTCACCGAGCAGTCCGCGCAGCTCGACGCGGCGAGCCTCGCCAAGCTGCCGGACGTGGTGCGCGGCGCCTACCAGCACGCGGTGTCGTCCGGGACGCACGCCGCCTTCGTCCTCGGCTCCGTGATGGCCCTGGCCGCGCTGTGCGCCGCGGTGTTCGTGCGGGAGACGCCGCTGCGGGGGTCGGCCCCCGCGGCCCCCGCCGACCAGTAGCAGCCGGGAGCGCGGAAGGGGACTCCGCGCGCGGGGCGGGAGCGACGGTCACCGAGCCGTCCGAGCGGCCGCCCCGCACCCCGGCCCACCACGGCCCCCGGCGCGGTCGCGCCGGGGGCCGTGGCCGTGCCCGGAGGCCGTTGTCAGTGGCGCGTGCCAGCATCGGACGGGTGGAGAGACTGCGGCAGCTGCGCCTGGCGAAGGACGCGATGGACCGTGACTGGGCCGATCCCGACCTCGACCTGGCCGCGGTGGCCGCGCACGCCGGGTACTCCCGCTACCACTTCCTGCGCGCCTTCAAGGAGACGTACGGCGAGACCCCGGGCCAGTACCTGTCGCGGCGCCGCATCGAGCGGGCCGAGGACATGCTGCGCTCGGCCGACCTGGCGGTCACGGAGGTGTGCGTGCTGGTCGGCTTCACCAGCGTCGGCACGTTCTCGTCCACGTTCAAGCGCCACACGGGCCTCACCCCCAGCGCGTACCGGCGCAAGCACCTGGGCCGCGGCTCCGCGCTCATACCGGGGTGCTACGCGCTGCTGTGGGCGGGCGGCTTCCCGGGCCGCTCCGGCCGCCCGGACGCCCTGGCGCCCGAGGCCGGGGAAGACCGCAATTCTCAAGAAGCAGGCTGAGCGGGCCGCTGCCTACGGTGGCCGGGCAAGGACACCCCTCGTACCCAGGAGCACACCATGATCAAGGGACTCGCCATCTCCACCGTCTGGGTCCTCGACCAGGACCGGGCCAAGGAGTTCTACACGCAGAAGCTCGGCCTGGAGGTCCGCACCGACATGACCCTCGGCGAGGGCGGCATGCGCTTCCTCACCGTGGGCGCCAAGGACCAGCCCGAGGTCATGATCGCCCTGATGGCGCCGGGCGGGGCGGGCATGGACGCCGAGTCCGCCGACGCGCTGCGCAAGCTGGTCGGCAAGGGCACCCTCGGCGCGGCCCTGAGCACCGACGACATCCACGGGGACTACGAGAAGCTCAAGGCCCGCGGCGTCGAGTTCCTCCAGGAGCCCCAGGAGCGCCCGTACGGCATCGAGGCGATCTTCCGCGACGACTCCGGGAACTGGTTCTCGTTCACCCAGCCGCGCGAGGGCGACCTCGACCTCGACAAGGACTGGGGCTGCTGAGCCCCCGCCCTCAGTCGAGGTCCGGCAGCTGGAGCATCGGGTAGCTGCCCGTGTTCGTCGGCGCGTGCTCGGGCAGCCACAGGACCGCCACCGCCCCCTCCGCGGGCCCGTCCGTGGACTCCCCGGGCGGGCGCACGTTGCGGAAGGTCAGCCGGGCGCCGAGCACCCGCGCCTGGCCCGCCGCGATGGTCAGGCCCAGGCCGTGGCCGCGGCCCGCGCGGTCCGCGGAGCCGGTGCGGAAGCGGCTCGGGCCCTCGGCGAGCAGCGCCTCGGGGAAGCCGGGGCCGTGGTCGCGCACCCGCACCACGCGGCCCTCCACGCTCACCTCGATCGGCGGCTTGCCGTGCTTGGCGGCGTTGGTGACCAGGTTGTACAGGATGCGCTCCAGACGGCGCGGGTCGGTGGTGACCTCCGACTCGTGCACCACGGTCACCGTCACCTCGACGGGCAGCGTGGCCATCCGGCGGCTCACGAACTCGCCGAGCAGGATGTCCTGCAGCTCGGCCCGCTCCGAGGCGGAGTCGAGCCGGGCCACCTCCAGGACGTCCTCGACGAGCGTGCGCATCGCCTGCGCGCGGTCCTTGACCAGCTCCGTGGGACGGCCCGGCGGCAGCAGCTCGGCCGCCGTGAGCAGCCCGGTCACCGGCGTGCGCAGCTCGTGCGCGATGTCGGCGGTCACCCGGCGCTCGGCCTCAAGGCGCTGCTTGAGCGCGTCGGCCATGGCGTCCACGGCCCGCGCGAGCTCGTCGGTCTCGTCGCGTACGACGCCGCCGATGGCGTCCCGTACGGACACCTCGGTCTGGCCCTGCGCGACCTCGCGCGCGGCCGTCGCCGCCTTGCGCAACCGGCGCGCCATCTGGCCGCCGACGAGCACGCCGACCGCGCAGCCGCCGAAGACGACCGAGATGGAGCCGATGACCAGGGCCTGGTCGAGGTCCTTCATGATGGTGGCGCTGCGGTCGGTGAAGCGGGTGTGCACCGAGAGGACGTGGCCGTTGCTGAGCGGCACGGCCGCCCAGATGTCGGGCGCGCCCTCGCCGCGCTCCTGGACGTAGGTGGCGCGGCGCCCCTTGAGGACCTGGCGGCGCAGCTCCTTCGGCAGCTCCGGGTCGTCGATCTTGGTGCCGTAGATGGCGCTGGTGGTGCCGCGCGTCTCGTAGTTGCGCTGGGCGATCTGGACGCGCTCGTCCTGGAGGTCGCGCGCGTTGTCGAGCATGGACACCCGGGCGGCGTTGTGCACGACGAGGCTGAGTGCGACCGCGATCAGCGCGCCGACGAAGCCGATGGCGGTGGCGATCTTCCACCGCACGCCGGTCCGCAGCCGCGTCCCGACCAGGTCAAGGAGCCGGTCCCGCAGGCCGCGGAAGCCGGTGTGGCCGTCCCGCCCGCGCCGTGCCGCTCCGCTCATGTCCGCCCCCTGGACCGCCGCGCGGGCACCGCTGCGGCGGACCCGGCGCGCAGCGCCTCGTATCGCGTCCCGCAAGCTCACGCCTTGAGCTTGTAGCCGAAGCCGCGGACCGTCTCGATGCGGTCCTGGCCGACCTTCGTGCGCAGCCGCTGCACATGGACGTCGACGACGCGCGTGTCGCCGCCCCAGCCATAGTCCCAGACGCGTTCGAGGAGCTTGTCGCGGGACAGGACGGTGCCCGGGGCGGAGGAGAACTCAAGGAGCAGCCGCATCTCCGTCGGCGTCAGGGCGACCGGCTGGCCGCCGCGGCGCACCTCCATGCCCTCGGTGTCGATCTCCAGGTCGCCGAAGGTCAGCACCCCGCCGTCCCCGGGACCCTGGTCCTGGGCCGCGGGCGCCCCCGCGGCGGAGCCGCTGGCGTGCCCGAAGCGGCGCAGGACCGCGCGGATGCGGGCGACCAGGACGGCGCCGTCGAACGGCTTGGTCACGTAGTCGTCGGCGCCCGCCTCCAGGCCGAGGACGACGTCGATGGAGTCGGCCCGGGCCGACAGCATGATGACCGGGACCGTGGACTCCTCGCGGATGCGGCGGCACAGCGAGACGCCGTCCATGCCGGGCACCATCACGTCGAGCAGCGCGATGTCGGGCCGCTTGGCCCGGAACGCCTCCAGGCCGAGCAGCCCGTCGGGCATGGCGGTGACCTCGAAGCCGTCGCGCTCCAGGGCGAGCTGCGTGGCTTCGCGGATGACGTCGTCGTCCTCGACGAACAGGACATGGGTGTGTTCTGCCATCGGGTGCTCTCAGTTCGATGTGGTCAGGGCGGTCGGGGTGGTCACTGTCCGGTCCGGGTGGGTCTCGGGTCGTGCGGCGGGCGTGGCTCAGTTGTCGCTCGAAGGGGTGGGCTCGCCGCCCACCGCGCTGCTGTAGTTGTTGCGGACGCGGCCCCGCTCGGTGAAGTGGTCCGTCGCCCAGCGGTACGTGATGACGTCCTCGCCCGTGGGCTCCGCCACCGAGCCGTCCTTGCCGTACAGCTGCTTGCTGACGACCAGGTCGCCACGGTCGATCTCGGCGTAGACGGGAGGCTGCTCGTCGACGAAGACATTCTCGTACTTCTTGCCGTCGGGGCGATACACGTAACTTCCGATGCCCACGGCGTCGCCACAGGTCAGCACGTTCACGACGACGTCGGACGACGCTGCTCCGGTCAGGTTGCCGTACGAGACGTCCACCGGGTACTCGTCCTCGGCGCACGGCTTCAGGTCCCGCTTCACGGCGAGGCTGACCTTCGGGTCGTTCTTCACGAGCTGGACCGCGTCGACGTTCTTGGGGGCGGGGGACGGCGACTCCGAGGGGGAGGCCGAGGCCACGGCACCGGTGCGCGCCGGGCCCTCGTCACGGGTGCCGGAGCCGCCCGTGGAGCAACTCGTCACGGCAAGCGAAAGCCCGAGGGCGGCGAGCACGGCCACCGCCGCACTCCCCGCCTTCGGACTCGCACTCGTTCGTCTGTCCTGTCCCGCCCGACCGGTCCGGCCGGTTCGGGTGGCCCGGGCACTCAGGCCGCGCAACGCTCCCGCTCCTCACGTTCGAACACGCGGGCGTCCAGGTCGCGGCTCTCCAGCTCCTGGCGGAGCCGGGCGAGCGCCCGGTGCAGCGTGCTCTTGACCGTCCCGGCCGACATGCCGAGCGCGGCGGCCGTCTCCTCGGTGGACATCTGCTCCCAGTGTCGCAGCACGACGACGCTGCGCTGCTTGGGGGCGAGTACCTTCATGATGTCCATCAGCAGGGCGCGGTCCGCGTGCTGCTCGGTGGAGTCGTCCACGGAGGCGTCCGGCAGCTGCTCGGTCGGCACCTCTTCGAGCTTGCGGGCACGCCACCACTCGGTCCGCGTGTTGATCATGACGCGGCGCAGATAGGCGTCCGCGAGCCGCTTGTCGGCTATGCCGTCCCAGCGGCCGTACGTCCGCACGAGCGCCGTCTGCAGCAGGTCCTGGGCGTCCACGGGGTCCGGGACGAGCCGTCGGGCGCTGCGCAGCAGGGCGTCCTGCCGAGTGCGGACGTACTCTTCGAACTCGAGCACCTCGCCGTGCGCCATTCCCAACCGCCTCCGTTCCCGTTCGTCCCCGGTTCGCTGACCGCGATCCCTTGTCTGTGCGGTACGGGAACGAAGTTACGGAGGCGTTGTCACGGCGCTGTGCGGAGCAGCCAGCGGCGGACGCACGGCTGTACGTCGGTTGTGTAACAGAAGTAGGCCAGACGTAAATCCGCAGCTCCATGTGGGAGAGGTTGCCCGATTTGTCGCTGGGGACGTGTGACGGACGCCGTGCGGCGGTCCCCGGGGCGGCCGGTCTCAGGTCAGCGGCAGCCGGTAGCAGCCGTCCGGCAGCGGTTCCACCAGACCGTCGGCGACGAGCCCGTCCAGGGCGCGGGCCCGCTGCACCGGCTCGTCCCACACCCGGTCGAGCGCCGACTGCGGCACCGGCGTCACGGCCTCGCGGAGCACCGCGAGCAGCTTGCCGCGCACCTGGCGGTCCGTACCGGCGTACGTCTGGCCGCGGCGCGCGGGGCCCTTGTGCGCGGGCTTGCCCGCCGTGAGCCACGCGCAGTGCGCGGCGATCGGGCAGCGCCCGCAGTCCTCGTTCTTGGCGGTGCACACCAGCGCGCCGAGCTCCATGGACGCGGCGGCCCAGCGCGCGGCGGTCGCCTCGTCCTCGGGCAGCAGCGCGCGGGCGAGCTTGCGCTCGGCGGCGGTGGTGGCGTTCGGCGGGTACTGCACGCCGGTCACGGCCCGCGCGAACACACGCCGCACGTTCGTGTCGAGCACGGCGTGCCGCTGCCCGTACGCGAAGGACGCGACGGCCGCCGCCGTGTACTCGCCGATGCCGGGCAGCGCGAGCAGCTGCGCGTGCTGCGTCGGTACGTCGCCGCCGTGGCGCTCCGTTATGGCGACGGCCGCCCCGTGCAGGCGCAGCGCGCGGCGCGGATAGCCGAGCCGCCCCCAGGCGCGCACGGCCTCACCGGGCGCCTCCTTGGCCAGGTCGGCCGGGCGTGGCCAGCGGGCGACCCACTGCTCGTACACGGGCAGGACCCGGGCGACGGGCGTCTGCTGGAGCATGAACTCGCTGACCATGACCCCCCAGGGCCCGGCGTCCGGACGACGCCAGGGCAGGTCACGCGCGTGTGCCTCGAACCAGGCGATGACGGGGGAGTGGAGCCTGCCGTGGGACGAGGGCCCCTCTGCGGCTCGGCTGTCGGCTCGGTCGGCGGCGAGTGCGGTCGGCATGCCCACGATCCTGCCACGGAGGGGGCGGGGCCCGGGCCAACGGCACGGCACGCTGTGCAGCGCGCTGAACCCCAGCCTCCGCCGGGCTCTTCCCCCGGGCGGGCCCCACCCCGCGCACGGCTGCGCGCCAGCTCTTTCCCCCACCCGCCCGCCCTTTACGGGCTGGAGCCCGGCCCCACCCTGGCGGGCTCCCTCCAGCCCGTCCGGCGTTTGAGGACGAGCGCGGTAGCGCGGTGCGGTGACGGGCGGCGAGGACGACGCGAGGACGGGCGTGGTGGAAGGGCGGGTGGGCGGGGGGAGAGGAGCCCCTGTCGATCGGCAGGTACAGGCGCGGCCGCAGGCACGTAGCGTCGAGGGCGTGAGAACCCGACGCCCCGTGGACGCCCTGCTGTGGCTGGCCCTGGCCACCCCCGCCGCGACGGCCGACGCGATCGGCCTGAACGAACCCCGCACGGCCTGGCAACAGCTCGGCGGCCTCGCCGCCCTCGCCGCGGCCGCCGCGATCTGGCGCCGCCGCCCCACCCTCGCGTTCCTGCTCGCCGCGGCCCCCGGCGAGGCCACCGCCCCCTCCCTGTTCACGGTCTCGTACGGCATGGCCCTGGCCGTCTTCGCGTTCCTGCTCGGCAGGCACGGCCCGCGGGCCAGGCCCGCGCTCCTGGCGTTCGCGGCGGTCGCGGCGGCGGGCACCGCCAAGGTGGTGGTGCGCGACGTCGACCCGGTCGTCGAGTGGCTGGTGCTCATGGCCACGCTCCTGTTCGGCGCGGTCTTCCCCTGGCTCGCGGGCCGCTACCTGCGGCAGAGCCGCGCCCTGACCGCCGCCGCGCTCGCCCGCGCCGACCAGCTGGAGCGCGAGCAGCGGATCGTCGCCGACCGGGCCCGGCTGCGGGAGCGGGCCCGCATCGCGCAGGACATGCACGACTCGCTGGGCCACGAGCTGAGCCTGATCGCGGTGCGCGCGGGCGCCCTCCAGCTGGCCGCCGACCTGCCGGAACACCATCGCGTGGCGGCCCGCGACCTGCGCGTCGCCGCGGCCGACGCCACGGACCGGCTGCGCGAGATCATCGGCGTACTGCGGGACGAGGGCGACGAGCCCGCCCCGCTCGCGCCGCCCGGCGAGACGGTGGCGCAACTGGTGGCGCGCGCGGGCGAGTCGGGCCTCGAGGTGCGGTACGTCGCGGACGGCGCCGAGGAGCCGGGCCCGGCGGAGCGCCTCGCCTACCGCGTGGTCCAGGAGGCCCTGACCAACGCGGCGAAGTACGCGCCCGGCGCCCCCGTCACCGTCGCGGCGACCCGCGCGGACGCCCGTACGACGATCACGGTCACCAACGGCGCGCCCCGGGAGCCCGGTTCACCGCCCGGCGGCGGCTCCGGCCTCGCGGACCTGCACACCAGGCTGGCGGCCCTGGGCGGCGACCTCGACGCGGGGGCGCACGCCGGGGGCTTCCGGGTGCGCGCGGTGATCCCGGCGGACGCGGGCGCCGCGGTGACGGCCCCCGCGGACCTCGCCCCCGCGGACACCCTCCCCGCGGACTCCGTGCCGCTGCCCTCCGGGACGCTCGCGCACGCCCGGCGCTGCACCGTGCTCGCCTTCGGGGCCGCCGCCGCGACCGGCGCCGTGCTGATCGCCGGGACCTTCGGCTGGTACGCGTACACGAAGACGCACTCCGTGCTGCGGCCCGCCGACTTCGCGGCGCTGCGCGTGGGCGCCGCGCAGGCCGACGTCGCGGCCGTGCTGCCGGAGCGCGGCGTGAGCGACCCGCCCGTGGACCGGGCGCCGAGCCCGCCGCCCCCGGGCGCCGACTGCCGCTACTACCGTGCCAGCGGTCAACTCTTCACCTCCTCAGCGCACTTCAGGCTCTGCTTCGAGAACGGAAAGCTCGTGGACAAGACAGTGATCCCCAAGGCCGGTACGGCAGCCGAGGACGGCGACGGGGGGCGGCGGTGATCCGCGTACTCCTGGCCGACGACGAGGCGATGATCCGCGCGGGGGTGCGGGCCATCCTCACCGCGGGCGACGGCATCGAGGTCGTCGCCGAGGCCGCCGACGGCCGGGAGGCGATCGAACTGGCCCAGGCGCACCGCCCCGACGTGGCGCTCCTCGACATCCGCATGCCCCGCCTCGACGGGCTCGCCGCGGGCGAGGAGATCGTACGGACGCTGCCGGGGACGGCGGTCGCGATGCTGACGACGTTCTCCGAGGACGCGTACGTCGCCCGCGCGCTCGGCGGCGGCGCCACCGGCTTCCTGCTGAAGTCGGGGGACCCGCACGAACTCATCGCGGGCGTACGGGCGGTGGCGGGCGGCGCCGCGTTCCTGTCGCCGAAGGTGGCCCGCTACGTCATCGACGGGCTCGGCGGGCGGCGCATCGGCCGCGAGTCGGCCGCCCGCACGCGCGTGGCCGCGCTGACCCCGCGCGAGCGCGAGGTCCTTGGCCTGGTGGGGGCGGGCCTGTCCAACCCGGAGATCGCCGCGCGCCTGCACCTCGTCGAGGGCACGGTCAAGGCGTATGTGAGCGCGGTCCTCGACCGGCTCGAGGTCAAGAACCGCGTCCAGGCGGCGATCGTCGCGTACGAGGCGGGGCTCGTCGCGGACGACGGCGCGCGGACCACCCCGGGCGCCCCCGGCTGACCCGGCCACGGGGCCGGTGCCTCAGGGGCGGTGCCTCAGGGGCGGTGCGTCGGGGGCTGCTGGCGGTCGCCCTGGTAGTAGCCGCCCTGCTGGTAGTCGCTGTGCTGGTAGTCGCCCTGCTGGGGGCGCGGCACGTAGGGGCCCGCGCCCTGCGCCGGGTACGCCGCGTCCCCGTAGGGGGCCCGCGGGTCGTGCGGGGCCTGCGTGCCGTTGCCGTACGGGTACGGGGTCGCGTCGCCGTAGGGGGCGTGCGTGCTGTCACCGTACGGGGCGTGGGTGGTGTCGGAGTGCGCTGCCGCGTGCGGCGCCGCCTGTGCGCCGTCGGCGTACGGCGAGTAGGGCGCGTACGTCGGCGACGCGTCGTACGCCGACGAAGCGCCGTAGGGCGAGGGCGTGTCGTACGACGTGGACGCCGCGTACGCGGGGGCGGGCGCGGCCGACCGCCCCGAGGCGTGCGCCGCGGCCGGGCCGGGGCCCGCGAACCAGGTGACGAGCGCCGCGCGCGACCCCCGCATCGTCTCCGCGACCCGCGCCACGGGGCGCGTGGCGAGCCGCACCACGAGGAACGCGACGACCGCGCCGAGCACCAGGCCGACGGCCACGTCGTGCGGGTAGTGCACGCCCACGAAGACCCGCGAGAAGGCCATGAGGACCGCCATCGGCAGCGTGAAGGCGGCGATGCGCGGCCAGGCGAGCGCGAGGCCGACGGCGGCGGCGCCCGCGATCGTGGAGTGGTTGCTGGGGAAGGACCAGTCGCCGTGCGGCGGGCACTCGACGAGCGGCGTGAGCGCGCCCTTCACGGCCCGGCACGGCCGTTCCTCGTCCACCACGGACTTCACCGCCTCGCTGATCACATACGCGAGCGCCGTGCCCAGGGGGGCCAGGACCGCCACCGCGAACGCGCGCGAGTCCCCGCGCCGGGCCCGCCACCAGGCGACGACGAACAGCGCGCCGAAGAGCAGCAGGCCGAGTTCCGTCCACACCTCGGCGATGTGCTGCACCCAGCCGGGGGTGTCATGGGCGAACTCGGTGATGTCGCGGTAAAGGCCGGAGGAATCCATGGTGTCCATGATTACGGACCGTACGTAGGGATCTCGAATCGTCACATCCAGCGATGGACCGATATCCGACCTGACGAAAGACAGGGAGGGGGCGGGGCGCGAGCGGGGCGTCAGGCCGGGTGCGGGGCGGGTGCGGGGCGGTGCGCGTGGCCGGAACCGTGATGATGATCCGCAAAAGTTGTGGACCCGGGCGGCGGGTGGGGCCAGAGAACCCGCCGTTCTCTCGTAAGGTTTGGGCGTGGGATCTCTGCGCAATCCGATCGGGCCGCTTCCCTCCTCCATCTACTGGCGCCGGAGGGCCGTTCTGCTGTCCGTGCTCGGACTCCTCTTGCTCCTCGTCATCTGGGCCCTCGCCTCGGGCGGGGGCGGCGGGAAGACCGGTGCTGACGGGCCGTCGGGCAACGGCCCCGCGACGTCCATCACGCCGGGCCCCTCCGGCTCGGGCCCCGCGATCAGCGAACACCCGGGCGGGCGTGACGAGTCGGAGGGCTCCGGCGGTGCCGGTGGATCCGGTGGCTCTGGCGGATCCGGCGGTTCGGGCGGCGGCGGGGACTCCGGCTCCGGCGGCGGCGCGGGCGAGGACTCCGGCGGCGCCGGTTCCGGATCCGACGACGGCGCGAAGGGCGGCGGCGGCTCCGGCAACCGGCTCCCGGCGGGCTCGACGCTCCCCAACTGCGCGCCGGGCGCCGTGAAGTTGAAGCTGCGCAGCCTGCGGAACGAGTACGAGACCGGGCAGAAGCCGAAGCTGGAGCTGACCGCGGTGAACACCGGCGGCAAGGCCTGCAAGGTCGATCTCGGCGCCAAGGGCACGGTCCTGACGATCACTCAGTCCGGCTCGGGCGACGAGATCTGGTCGTCCGACGACTGCCCCGCCGCGGGCGGTACGAGCCTGCTCTTCCGGGTGCCCGGTGGCGGCCGGGTCTCGCACGTCGTCGAGTGGGACCTGAAGGCCAGCGCGCCCCAGTGCGCCACGCCTCCGCCCGGCACGGCGAAGCCCGACACCTATCTGGTGGAGGCCAAGTCCGAGGCCCTCGGTTCGGACCGCGCGTCCTTCGTCCTGACGGCCGACTGACCTGCCCGCCCGTGGCGGCCCGGCGCTGCTGGGCCCTGGCCGCACGGGCTCGCCCGAGGGTGCCGCGGGAGGCTAGACGTACCGCTCCAGGATCGAGGACTCCGCGAGCCGCGAAAGCCCCTCGCGCACGCTGCGCGCCCGGGCCTCGCCGACGCCGTCCACGGTCTGGAGGTCGTCGACGCTCGCGGCCAGCAGCTTCTGGAGGCCGCCGAAGTGCTCCACCAGGCGCTCGATGATGGCGCCGGGCAGCCGGGGCACCTTCGCCAGGAGGCGGAAGCCGCGCGGCGAGACGGCGGAGTCGAGGGTCTCGGGCGAGCCCGTGTAGCCCAACGCGCGGGCCACGGTGGACAGTTCCAGGAGCTCGGCGTGGGTCAGGGAGTCCAGCTCGGCCAGTGCCTCGTCGACGGTGCGCGAGCGCTTGGCCGTGGGCTCGGGAACGTAGTCCCGGACGACGAGCTCGCGCTCGGGCTCCACGCCCGCGATCAACTCGTCGAGCTGGAGGGCGAGGAGGCGGCCGTCGGTGCCCAGCTCCACCACGTACTCGGCGATCTCGGTGGCGATGCGGCGCACCATTTCGAGGCGCTGCGCGACGGCGGTGACGTCCCGCACGGTCACCAGGTCCTCGATCTCCAGGGCGGAGAGCGTGCCCGCGACCTCGTCGAGGCGGAGCTTGTAGCGCTCCAGGGTGGCGAGGGCCTGGTTGGCACGTGACAGGATCGCCGCCGAGTCCTCCAGGACCCGGCGCTGCCCGTCCACGTAGAGCGCGACCAGGCGCATCGACTGGGACACGGACACGACGGGGAAGCCGACCTGCTTGCTCACGCGGTCCGCCGTGCGGTGCCGCGTGCCCGTCTCCTCCGTGGGGATCGTCGGGTCCGGCACCAGCTGGACGCCCGCCCGCAGGATCTTCGACAGGTCCGAGGAGAGCACGATGCCGCCGTCGAGCTTGCACAGCTCGCGCAGGCGCGTCGCGGTGAACTCGACGTCCAGGACGAATCCGCCCGTGCACATCGACTCGACGGTCTTGTCGGAGCCGAGGACGATGAGCCCGCCCGTGTTGCCCCGCAGGATGCGCTCCAGGCCGTCCCGCAGGGCCGTGCCCGGCGCGACCGCGCTCAACGAGGCGCGCATCAGCCCGTCGGCGCCGGAGCCGCCACCGGGCTTCCCGGGAACCGCTGCCCGGTCGTTGGCTGCCACTGCACTCCTCCGGTCGCAGGTTGTCCGAGGCTCGGCCGACCCTCTGCCGCACGCGTGCGTTCGTACGGACGGGCGAGACCAGGGCAAAGTCTACCGGCGGTCCTCCTCCTCCCGTGGGGCCTCTCGGCGACGCGATCTCGGAAGGACGCGCAGCGCGTCGCCCATGTCGGCGACTTCGGTGACCTTCATACCGGCCGGGACCTTCCCGGGGTCGGCCGGTACGAGCGCGTGCGTGAAGCCCAGGCGGTGTGCCTCGGCCAGTCTGCGCTGCACCCCGGTGACCCGTCTGACCTCGCCCGCGAGGCCCACCTCACCGATCGCGACCAGGTTCTTCGGCAGCGGGGTGTCGCTGGCGGCGGAGGCGAGCGCGAGCGCCACGGCGAGGTCGGCGGCGGGCTCGGACAGCTTCACGCCGCCGACCGTCGCGCTGTAGATGTCGCGCTTGCCGAGGGCGCTGATGCGGCCGCGCTGCTCCAGAACGGCCAGCATCATCGACACCCGGGACGTCTCCAGGCCCGACGTGGTGCGGCGCGGCGAGGGGATCTGGGAGTCCACGGTGAGCGCCTGGACCTCGGCGACCAGCGGGCGGCGGCCCTCCAGGGTCACCGTCAGACAGGTGCCGGGCACGGGCTCGGCGCGGCGGGTGAGGAACAGGCCGCTGGGGTCGGCGAGCCCGACGATGCCCTCGTCGTGCAGCTCGAAGCAGCCGACCTCGTCCGTCGCCCCGTATCTGTTCTTGACGCCGCGGACCAGGCGCAGGCGCGCGTGCCGGTCGCCCTCGAAGTGCAGCACCACGTCCACGAGGTGCTCCAGGAGGCGGGGGCCCGCGATCGCGCCGTCCTTGGTGACGTGGCCGACCAGGAGCGTGGACATGCCGCGCTCCTTGGAGGCGCGGATGAGGGCCCCGGCGACCTCGCGGACCTGCGCCATGCCGCCGGGCGCGCCGTCGATCTCCGGGGACGCGACCGTCTGCACCGAGTCCAGGACCAGCAGCGAGGGCTTCACCGCGTCCAAGTGGCCGAGGACCGCGGCCAGGTCGGTCTCCGCCGCCAGATACAGGTCGTCGGCGAGCGCGCCGATGCGGTCGGCGCGCAGCCGGACCTGGCTGGCCGACTCCTCGCCGGTCACATAGAGCGTGCGGTGGTCGTCCGTGGCCGCCTTCGCCGCGACGTCGAGCAGCAGCGTGGACTTGCCGACGCCGGGCTCGCCCGCGAGCAGCACCACGGCGCCGGGCACCAGGCCGCCGCCGAGGACGCGGTCGAGCTCGGGGACGCCGGTGGAGCGCGCGGTGGCCTGGCGGCCGTCGACCTGGCCGATGGGCAGGGCGGAGGTGGTGACGCGGCCGGGCGTGGTGGTGCGCACCGCGGGCGCGCCGTACTCCTCGACCGTGCCCCAGGCCTGGCACTCGGGGCAGCGGCCGAGCCATTTGGCCGTCTGCCAGCCGCATTCGGTGCAGCGGTAGGACGGACGGTCCTTGGCGGTTTTCGTACGGGCAGCCATGGGACGAACCGTAGCGGCAGCCACTGACAACGCCCCCGGTCCCTGCCCGCCAGGCCGCGCCACCGGGGGCCACCCCGGCCCGCCAGGGCCCACCATTGCGCCCCTCCGACGCGGCATGGCTCGAACAGACAACGGAATCGTGCCTTCCTGTCCCCTTTTGAGGGATCTGTTCACCCGTAAGGATTAAATGTGCTCAAGGGGGAGGAAGCCCCCGGCATCATGCGCCTAACTTCGCACGGGTGATGAGCAGCAGTCCGGAAGTCCCCACGCACACCACCGGCGCGCACCGTGCCTATGCGGGCCCCCGCGGCCGCGTGGTGCCGCGCACGGTCGCGCAGGCGCCCGCCGCGCCCTACGAACCGTTCCTGGACGGCCTGTTCACGTACTGCCTGTCCGTCCTCTGCGACCACGACACCGCCACCACCGCCCTCGGCGACGTCCTCGCGCTCGCCGAGCGCCGCGGGGCCCGCCCTGACGGCGACACGCGCGCGTGGCTGTACGCGCTCGCCCGCTGGATGTGTCTGCGCGCCCTCGCCGAGGCCCGCAAGGGCGGCCGCCAAGGAGCGCACGCGGCCGGGTCGGGCAAGACCCCGCCCGCGCCCCCGCACGCCACGGAGGCGCCGCCCGCGGACGAGGCCGAGCGCGCCCGCCGCCGCGAACTCGCCCAGCTGGCCTGGCCCGAGGCCGCCGGGACGACGCCCGAGCAGCGCGAGGCCCTGGAGCTCGCCGTCCGCCACCAGCTCGCGCCCAAGGAGGTCGCCGCCGTCCTCGGCCTGGACCTCACGGCGGCGCGCGAACTGCTCGCGTCCGCCGCCTGCGAGGTGGAGCGCACCCGCGCCGCGCTCGCCGTCGTCGAGACCGGCACCTGCCCCATCGTCGCCCGCCTCACCGGTGACAACCAGGTCCTCCTCGGCACCGCCCTGCGCCGCGAGCTCGTCCGGCACGTCGACGACTGTCCGCGCTGCCGCCGCACCGCCGAGCGCGCCGGCGCCGGAGCCTGGCCCGGCACGGCCGTCACCCCGGCCGCGCTGCCCCTGATCGAAGCCCCGCGCGCGGCCCTGCACCACGCCATGGCCCACGCCCCGCGCGCCCCCCGCAGGAACCGCGGCGGGCCCCGCTTCGACCGGCGCGGCTTCCCCATGGACCCCAAGGACCACGCCGCCCGCCGGGAGCGCTTCCGCGCGCGTGCCGTCACGACCACGGTCGTCGCCACCGTCGTGGCCGCCCCCGTCCTCGCCCTGTGGGCCGCCTACCGGGGCGCCCCCCTGACCGGCGAGGGCACCGACGGCCGCGCGTCCAGCGCCTCCGAGGCCGACGACGGCGGCCGCGACGGCTCTCGCCGCGACAGCTACGAGAACGCGGGCAACGCCAGGACCACCCCCGACCCCCGCTTCGCCGCGGGGCGCGGCGGCCCCGGCGTCTCCGTGGAGGTCATCAGCCCCGGTGCCCCCGCCGCGCCCGGCGCGGGCCGCATCGCCGTCCAGGCCCGGTCGAACGGCGGCGTCACCCTCATCACGCTGACCGCGTCCGGGAGTTCGCCGGTGCGCTGGTCCGCGAGCACCGGAGCCCCCTGGCTCCTCCTGAGCCACGCGTCGGGAACGCTCGCGCCGGGCGATTCGTTCACCATCCGGGTGTACGTCGACGACGACCGCGAGCCGCCCGGCCACTGGAGCGCGCGCGTCACGATCGCACCCTCGGGAGCCGTCATCTCCATCGAGGGGTACGGCAGTTCCCGGCCCAGCCGCCCCGGCCCCCGCCCGACGCCGACCCGCCCCGGCCCCTCCGACCCGGACCCGACACCCACCCCCAGCGGGGACGGCGACCCGACACCGACCCCGCCCGACCCCGACCCGACCCCCACGGACCCGGCGCCCACCGACCCCACGCCGACCCCCTCGGACCCCGGCTCGACGCCCCCGCCGAGTGGCGACGGCGGCCCCGGCCAGGGCTGAGCAGTCCCGCTAGGCGCGCGGCGGGTCGGCCGGATGCGGGGCCAGCAGCGGCAGCTGCGAGGCGAGGCGCGCCTCGCACAGCTCCACGAGCCGGTCGTAGCCCGCCTTGCCCATCAGCTCGATCAGCTCCGGCCGGTACGAGACGTACACGGGATCGCCCGCCCCGTGCGCCGAGGTCGCCGACGTGCACCACCAGTGCAGGTCGTGGCCGCCCGGCCCCCAGCCCCTGCGGTCGTACTCACCGATGGACACCTGGAGCACCTTGGTGTCGTCGGGGCGCTCGATCCAGTCGTACGTCCGCCGCACCGGCAGCTGCCAGCACACGTCCGGCTTGGTCTCCAGCGGCTCCCGGCCCTCCTTGAGCGCCAGGATGTGCAGCGAGCAGCCCGCGCCACCCGCGAAGCCGGGGCGGTTCTGGAAGACGCACGAGCCGTTGTACGGCCGGGTCTGGCGCTCGCCGTCCTCGTCCTGCGACACCCAGCCGGTCTCCCGGCCCACGTCGTGGTGCTGCCAGATGTCGGGCGTCAGGCGCTCCACGAAGGTGGCGACGCGCTTCTCGTCGTCCTCGTCGGAGAAGTGCGCGCCGAGCGTGCAGCAGCCGTCGTCGGCGCGGCCCGCCTGGATGCCCTGGCAGCCGCTGCCGAAGACACAGGTCCAGCGGGAGGTCAGCCAGGTCAGGTCGCAGCGGAAGATCTGCTCGTCGTCCGCCGGATCGGGGAACTCCACCCAGGCCCGGGGGAAGTCGAGGCCCTTCTCGTCGTCGGCGGGCACCGCGCCGTCCGCCGTCCTGCGGAGCTTCCGCACGGCCTTGTCGGCGCGGTCGGCCTTGCCGGACTTGTCCTTCTTGCCTGCCTTGGCGGCCTTCTCGCCCCGTGCCTCCTCGGCCGTCCTGTCCGCCTTGCTGGCCTTGCCTGCCTTGCTCGCCTTGCCGTCCGCGCCGCCGCGCGCGGGCGGCGCCGACACGTCCGAGGGCTCCGATGAGCGCGCGGACTTCGTTTTGTCGGTCTTCGCCTTTTTCGTCTTTGGCACGCCTCCAGGGTATGCGTGCTCACACCCGCCCCGGGACCAGCGAAAGCCGTGAGCGCAGTAGCGTTCCGTATATGAGACTCGGTGTCCTCGACGTGGGTTCGAACACGGTGCATCTGCTGGTGGTGGACGCCCACCCCGGCGCGCGACCGCTGCCCGCGCACTCCCACAAGGCCGACCTGCGCCTTGCCCAACTGCTCGACCCGGCGGGCGCGATCGGCCCCGAAGGCGTCGACCAGCTCATCGCCACGGTGCGTGACGCCCTCCAGGCCGCCGAGGACAAGGGCGTCGAGGACCTGCTGCCGTTCGCGACCTCCGCCGTGCGCGAGGCCACCAACGCCGACGACGTCCTCGCCCGGGTACGCGCCGAGACCGGCGTCGACCTCCAGGTCCTCACCGGCGAGGAGGAGGCGCGGCTCACCTTCCTGGCCGTCCGCCGCTGGTTCGGCTGGTCCGCGGGCAAGCTGCTCGTCCTCGACATCGGCGGCGGCTCCCTGGAGATCGCGTACGGCATGGACGAGGAGCCCGACGCCGCGGTCAGCCTGCCGCTCGGCGCCGGGCGGCTCACCGCCGCGTGGCTGCCGGAGGACCCGCCGGAGCCGGAGGACGTCCGTGCCCTGCGGCGGCACGTGCGGGCGCAGATCGCGCGGACCGTGGGGGAGTTCAGCCGCCTCGGCAGCCCCGACCACGTCGTGGCCACGTCCAAGACCTTCAAGCAGCTCGCCAGGCTCGGTGGTGCGGCGCGGTCCACGGAGGGGCTCTACGTGCAGCGCGAGCTGAAGCGGAAGTCTCTGGAGGACTGGGTTCCGCGGCTGGCCGCGATGACCGCGGGGGAGCGGGCCGAGCTTCCCGGGGTGTCCGAGGGGCGGGCCGGGCAGTTGCTCGCGGGGGCGCTGGTCGCGGAGGGCGCGATGGATCTCTTCGGGGTCGAGTCCGTAGAGATCTGCCCCTGGGCCCTTCGGGAGGGCGTGATCCTGCGGCGCCTGGACCACTTGCCCGCGTGCTAGCCCCTCGCGGTGGCGCCCCAGACCCGCCCCTTCCCGAACCGGGGGCTCCGCCCCCGTGCCCCCGTTTGTCGGCGCTCCGCGCCTCGTCCTCAAACGCCGGACGGGCTGAAAGTCTCCGGCGCGGCCCGGATCCCGTCTGCGGCCGAGACGCGATCCGCAGTCGAGATCCGGCCCGCACGGGCAACCACCCAGCCCGTCCGGCGTTTGAGGACGAGGCCGCAGGCCGATGGGAGACGACGGCGGCGCCGCAGGGAACATCCAGCCCGTCCGGCGTTTGAGGACGAGGCGCGGAGCGCCGAAAAGGGGCCGGGGGGCCAGGGCCGGGGCCCGGGCCGGACGTCGGCTCCCCGCTCCCTCGCAGGGCCCCGTACGCTGTTCCCCGTGGTGGAACCAGTCGTACGTATCCCGGACGCGAAGGTCGCCCTGTCGACCGCCTCGGTCTATCCGGAGTCGACGGCGACGGCCTTCGAGATCGCGGCGCGCCTCGGCTACGACGGCGTCGAGGTCATGGTGTGGACCGATCCCGTCAGCCAGGACATCGAGGCCCTGCGCCGCCTCAGCGACTACCACCAGATCCCCATCCTCGCGGTGCACGCGCCCTGCCTCCTGATCACCCAGCGCGTCTGGTCCACCGACCCCTGGGTGAAGCTCCAGCGCGCCCGGGCCGCCGCCGAGAAGCTGGACGCGTCGACGGTCGTCGTGCACCCGCCCTTCCGCTGGCAGCGCGGCTACGCCCGGGACTTCGTCCAGGGGATCTGGCGGATGGCCGAGGAGACGGACGTGCGCTTCGCCGTGGAGAACATGTACCCCTGGCGCTACCGCGACCGCGAGATGCTCGCGTACGCCCCCGACTGGGACGTCACCAAGGACGACTACCGCCACTTCACGATAGACCTCAGCCACACCGCCACCGCCCGTACGGACGCCCTGCAGATGGTCGACCGCATGGGCGACCGGCTCGGCCACGTCCACCTCGCCGACGGCAGGGGCTCCGCGAAGGACGAGCACCTCGTGCCCGGCCGCGGCACCCAGCCCTGCGCCGCGCTCCTGGAGCGCCTCGCGACCTCCGGCTTCGACGGCCACGTGGTCATCGAGGTCAACACCCGCCGCGCCATGTCCAGCGCCGAGCGCGAGGCCGACCTCGCCGAGGCCCTGGCCTTCACCCGGCTGCACCTGGCGTCGTCGGCGAAGGTGCCGCGCCCGTGACGGCGGACGCCGCCGCGCCCCGGCGCCGGGGCCGCCCCTCGCGCACCCAGACCGAGCGCGGGCCCGCCACCCGCGAGACGATCCTGGACGCGGCCCGCGACCAGTTCTCCGCGCACGGCTACGAGAAGACCTCCGTACGCGCCATCGCCAAGGCGGCAGGTGTCGACTCCGCCCTCGTGCACCACTACTTCGGTACGAAGGAGCAGCTCTTCGCGGCGGCCGTCGAGGTCTCCTTCGCGCCCGCGCTCCAGGCCCCGGCCGCGATCCAGGACGGCCCGCTCGACACCGTCGGCGAGCGCCTGACCCGCTTCATCCTCGGCGTCTGGGAGGACCCGGCCACCCGCACGCCCCTGCTCGCGATCGTCCGCTCGGCGGTCAACAACGAGACGGCCGCCGCCGTCTTCCGCCGCCTGGTCTCCGCCCAGCTCCTGTCCCGCATCGCCGGGACCCTCGACCTGCCCGACGCGCAGCTGCGCGCCGAACTGGCGGCGGCCCAGCTGGTGGGCATCGCGATGCTCCGCTACGTCATCCAGGTGGAGCCGCTGGCGTCGGCGGACCTGGAGGAGCTGGTGGCACGGGTGGCCCCGGTGGTCCAGGGGCATCTGACGGGCTTCCCGGGACCCGCCTGACCGCGCGGCTCCGCGCCAGGGAGCGTGAGACGGTCGTCCCGCCATCCGGACACCCTGTCCGGATCTTGGATCATCGGCGTACGCTCGGCCCTGTCGAGAGCTGTATCGAGCAGCCGTACCGACAGCTGTATCGAGCAGCCGTACCGACGGCTGTATTGACAGCCGTTTCGAGAGCCGTATCGAGATCTGCCCCTGAAGGAGCGAGCGACGATGCCCGAGCTGAGGTCCCGCACAGTCACCCACGGACGCAACATGGCGGGCGCCCGCGCCCTGATGCGGGCCTCCGGGGTACCGGGCGCGGACATCGGCCGCAAGCCGATCATCGCCGTCGCCAACTCCTTCACCGAGTTCGTGCCCGGCCACACCCACCTGGCGCCGGTCGGCCGCATCGTCAGCGAGGCCGTCCGGGAGGCGGGCGGCATCCCGCGCGAGTTCAACACGATCGCCGTGGACGACGGCATCGCGATGGGCCACGGCGGCATGCTCTACAGCCTGCCGTCGCGCGACCTGATCGCCGACTCCGTCGAGTACATGGTGGAGGCCCACTGCGCCGACGCCCTGATCTGCGTCTCGAACTGCGACAAGATCACGCCCGGCATGCTGATGGCCGCCCTGCGCCTGAACATCCCGACGGTCTTCGTCTCCGGCGGCCCCATGGAAGCGGGCAAGGCCACCCTGGTCAACGGCACCGTCCGCAAGCTCGACCTGATCGACGCGATGGTCGACGCGTCGAACGAGAACGTCTCCGACGAGGACATCCTCCGCATCGAGGAGAACGCCTGCCCGACCTGCGGCTCCTGTTCCGGCATGTTCACGGCCAACTCGATGAACTGCCTGACCGAGGCCATCGGCCTGTCCCTGCCGGGCAACGGCTCGGTGCTCGCCACCCACACCGCCCGCAGGGCCCTGTACGAGCGGGCGGGTGCGACGGTCGTCGAGATCACCAAGCGCTACTACGACGGGGACGACGCCTCCGTCCTGCCGCGCAACATCGCGACCCACGCCGCCTTCGAGAACGCCATGGCCCTCGACATCGCCATGGGCGGCTCCACCAACACGATCCTGCACCTCCTGGCCGCCGCCCAGGAGGCCGAGGTCGGCTACGACCTGACCGACATCGACGCCGTCTCGCGCCGCGTCCCCTGCCTGGCGAAGGTCGCCCCGAACGTGGCGCCGCAGGGCACGTACTACATGGAGGACGTGCACCGCGCGGGCGGCATCCCCGCGATCCTCGGCGAGCTGTACCGCGGCGGCCTCCTCAACGAGGACGTGCACACGGTCCACTCGCCCTCCATCAAGCAGTGGCTCGACGCCTGGGACGTGCGCGGCGGCTCCGCGGCCCCCGAGGCCCTGGAGCTGTGGCACGCGGCCCCCGGCTGCAAGCGCTCCGCCGAGGCCTTCTCGCAGTCCGAGCGCTGGGAGACCCTCGACACGGACGCCGCGAACGGCTGCATCCGCGACGTCGCCCACGCCTACTCCAAGGACGGCGGCCTCGCCGTCCTCAAGGGGAACCTGGCCGTCGACGGCGCCGTCGTGAAGACCGCGGGCGTCGACGAGTCCATCTGGACCTTCGAGGGCCCGGCCGTCGTCTGCGAGTCGCAGGAGGAGGCCGTGGAGAAGATCCTGAACAAGCAGGTCAAGGAGGGCGACGTCGTCGTCATCCGCTACGAGGGCCCCAAGGGCGGCCCCGGCATGCAGGAGATGCTCTACCCCACCTCCTTCCTCAAGGGCCGCGGCCTCGGCAAGGCCTGCGCCCTGGTCACCGACGGCCGCTTCTCCGGCGGTACGTCGGGCCTGTCCATCGGCCACGCGTCGCCGGAGGCCGCGTCCGGCGGCACCATCGCCCTCGTCGAGGACGGCGACCGCATCCGCATCGACATCCCGGGCCGCTCGATCGAGCTCCTGGTCGACGACGCCGAGCTGGCCCGCCGCCGCGAGGCCCTCGGCGGCACGTACGCGCCCAAGTCCCGCGAGCGCAAGGTCTCCGCGGCCCTGCGGGCGTACGCGGCGATGGCGACGAGCGCGGACAAGGGCGCGGTGCGCGACGTGTCGCGGCTGGGCTGAGGCGGGGCCTAGCGGCCGCTCACGGGCCGACTGTCCCTGTTTGTCCTGCAACTGGTGTGGCGCGCGGGCGCGTCTATGGTGTGGAGTACATGCCATGGGCGGCCCGCGCCGCCCGTTTCACGGGGAACACGGGGACACACGGGGGATCACCATGAGCAGCGAAGAACTGACGATGCCCGCGACCGCCGATGGGGCGGACGGGGCGGAACTGACGATAGAGGCGGCGACGGCCCGGCGGTACGCGATCGTCGAGGACGTCAACGTCCGCTCGGGCCCCGGCACCGGCTACGACAAGGTCGGCCGCCTCTCCGCGGGCACCTTCGTCACCATCGGCTGCCAGAAGCCCGGCGAGACGGTGACCGGCCCCACCGGCACGTCGAAGATCTGGGACCGCATCGGCAGCGGACGCTACGTCTCCGACACCTATGTGCGCACGGGCAGCAACGGCTACGTGGCGCCGCGCTGCTGACGGGCGCCGCGACGCCGACCCGCGCTGCTGACCGGGTCCGGTGCCGCTGACCGGTGCCGCTTTCGGTACGAGAGGCCGCCGGGCCCGGGTATCACCCGGACTTCGGCGGCTTCGCCGTGTCGAACGCGTACACCAGGTTCCCGGCCCCGGTCACGATCGCCGCACGCCCCGCGAGGGCGACGCGCGGGCTCGTGCCCACCTCCGCGGAGCCGTTGGCCTTGGGGTCCGCCGTCCAGAGGCGCCTGCCGTCGCGCGGCGCGAGCGCGGCGACGCGGCCGCTGGCCGAGCTGAAGTACAGCGCCCCGGGCCCGGCGACCGGACCTGACGCCCCCTCCACGCCCGCCTGCCGGGTCCACCGGAGCCTGCCGGTCACCGCGTCGACCGCGTTGACCTCGCCGTTCTGCTCGGTGAAGTACACCGTCCCGGCGGCCAGGCTCGGGGAGCCGCCGTAGCGCTTCGGCAGCCGGACCGTCGTGGCCTTGCCCCGCGCCACGTCCACGCGGACGACCGCCTCGTACTCGACGACGCCGATCTCGCCCACCCGCTCCTTGGCCAGGACGAGCCGTCCGTCGTGCGCGCCGAGCACCTGGAGCGGCCCCGGGAGGGCGACGGCCCTGCCGAAGGCCCCCGACGCGGGGTCGAGGCCGCGCACCGTGGCGTGCCGGATCGCGGTGGCCTCCACCTCGGTGGCGGGAGCGCACATCACCTGGGCCGCGCCCCCGGCGGTCACCGGCGCGCAGACGGCGCCCGCCGGGACCGGGGTCCGCCACAGCACCTTCCCGGAGCGGACCGCGCGGCCCTCGACGTGGGTACGGGCCGCGTTGAGCATGACCACGGTGGAGCCGATCACCTCGGCGTCGGCGGAACGGCCCGTGACGGCCATCGACTTGCTGCCGAACCGGGCCGACCACAGCTCCTTGCCCCGGGCCGCGTCGAGGGCCACGACCTCGCCGGGGCCCGAGCCGTCGGGGAGCAGCCGGTAGCCGAGGACCGTGTTCCCGGACACGCCGACCAGATACGTGTTCTGCATGGGGACGCCCCGGTGGTGCGCCGTCCACATCCGGTGGCCGTCGGCGACGCGGATCCGGGTGGCGATGACCCCGCCGCCCCCGCAGTACGCCGAGTCGCCGCGCGGCACGCAGCGCAGCTCGTCCGTGAGCTTCGCCCCGCCCGGCGGCACGTTCTGCCGCCAGGCCTTGAAGCCGTGGGGGAGCGGCGAACCGACCACCGCCATGTCGCGGCCGTTGTCGTCGGGCCCGTCGTCGCGGGGGCCGTCCGCGCCCGGCCGGAGCAGCGCGACACACCCGGCGATCACGGCGACGCCCAGGACGGCGGCGAGCACGGGCCGCCAGCGGCGGCGCAGCCGCCCGCCGAGCCCACGGGCGGGCGCGGCGCCCGGGCCGTCAGAGGCGCCCGAGCCGTCGGAGGCGCTCGCGACGCCAGTGGTGCCCGTGGCGCCCGAGGTGTCCGACAGATGGTGCTGCGTATCCGTGTCCCGCGTACGGCTTCCGCCGTCCCCGGCCGCCGCCGACCCGAGGTCCACCGGCAGGTCGCGCAGCCGGACGAGGAGCTCGTCGATGGTGGGCCGCACGGCGGGATCCTTGGCGAGGCAGGGCTCGACGGCCGTACGCAGCGCGTCCGGGACGTCGTCCAGGGCCGGAGCCTCGTGCACGACTTGGTACGCGGTCATGTACGGGCTGTCCGCGTCGAAGGGCCCCTGCCCCGTCGCCGCGTACACAAGGAGCGTGCCGAGCGAGAAGACGTCCGACGAAGGACCGACACCGCGCGGCGTCTGGAGCTGCTCCGGCGACATGAACGGCGGAGTGCCGATGACCCGCCCGGTCATCGTCAGCGTCTGCTGGTCGGCGGCGCGCGAGATGCCGAAGTCGATGACGCGCGGCCCTTCGGCGGACAGCACGACGTTCGACGGCTTCAGATCGCGGTGCACCACGTCCGCGCGGTGGATGTCCCGCAGCGCCTCCGCGAGCCCGATGGCGAGCGTACGCAGCTCCATGCCGACGATGGGACCGCGCTGGGCGATGCGCTGCGCGAGCGTGGGGCCCTCTATGTACGCGGTGGCCATCCACGGCTGCGGCGCCTCGGGATCGGCGTCGACCACGGCCGCGGTGAACGCGCCGCTGACCCGGCGCGCCGCGGCGACCTCCTGCCGGAACCGGATGCGGAACTCGTCGTCGCCCGCGAACTGCTGGTGGATCAGCTTGATCGCGACCGGCCGCCCCGAAGCCGTACGTGCGAGGAAGACCGTGCCCATGCCACCGGAGCCGAGCCGCGACTCCAGTGGATAGCCACCGATCTCCTCAGGGTCCCCTGAGCGGAGCGACACCTCTTCGACCTCCCGGTACCGGTCGTCCTCCGTATAACTACCTGCCCGCACAAATTAGCGGCCGGTCCCGGAGGCGGGGCAAGGCGGCCCGCCCTTCGCCCCGCTCCCGACCGCCCGCGCCGCCGCGGCACGGGGGACGGCGGCCGGGCGATAATCGAGGACGTGAGCGACGAACGACGTACCGGACAGACCGCGGGCACTCCGGCGGGCCCCCGCCCCGAGCCCCTCCGCTTCTTCGGTACGACGTGGCTGGAGCACACCGACGGCTACGCCGCGCGCCGCGTCGGCGTCGCGGTCGGCTCCCTCGTGGCGGCGGCCGCGGGCTGCCTGGTGCTGCGCTTCGCGTACCAGGGCCTGGAGATCGCGGACGTGGGCACGTTCGTGAACCTGCTGGTCGTGGTCATGTTCGCCATCTGTAGCGCGATCGCGTTCCGGCGCACGTGGGACGGGTTCTCCAAGCGCCACGACCCGCAGTCGGTGGCGTCCATGCGCAGCCTGATGACCATCGGCTTCATCGGCTCCCTCCTCGCGTACTTCTTCCGCTCCCTGAAGGAGGCCCCGGGCGAGGGGCTGCATCGCGAGGAGTACGAGACGGCGCGCGACCAGTACGAGCGCCGCACGAAGCGCCGTGCGGGCAACCCCGCGAAGCGCAAGCGCCGCCAGAAGTAACGACCGACCCCACCACCACCCGGACGGGCTGGAGGCTGCCGCAAGCGGCGCTTCCAGCCCGTCCGGCGTTTGAGGACGAGGCGCGGAGCGCCGAGAGCGGGGGTCCGGGGGGCGGAGCCCCCTGGTTTCGGGAAGGGGCGGGCCTGGGGCGCACCCGCGAGGGCCCCGGCCGACACCTTGACGAGACGGGCCCCCAGGAGCAATATTCATCGCATGATGAATATTGCGACCCCGCCCCGCGCCCCAGCGGCCATCCACGCCCACGCCCTCAGCGCAACCCGCGGCCACCGCCCCGTCCTGCGCGACCTGACCTTCACCGTCCCGCGCGGCCAGATCACCGGCCTGCTCGGCCCCTCCGGCTGCGGCAAGTCCACGCTGATGCGCGCCGTCGTCGGCACCCAGGCGAAGGTCACCGGCACCCTGGACGTCCTGGACCACCCCGCGGGCACCCCCGCCCTGCGCTCCCGCATCGGCTACGTCACCCAGGACCCCTCCGTCTACGAGGACCTCACCGTCCGGCAGAACCTGGAGTACTTCGCCGCCGTCCTCACCCCCGGCCGCGGCCCCGCCGCAGCTCGCCGCCGCGAGGACGTCACCCGAGCCATCGCCGACGTGGACCTCACCGGCCACGCCGACGCCCTGGCGGGCAACCTCTCCGGCGGGCAGCGCAACCGCGTCTCCCTCGCCGTCGCCCTCCTCGGCGCCCCCGAACTCCTCGTCCTCGACGAGCCCACCGTCGGCCTCGACCCCGTCCTCCGCCGCGACCTGTGGAACCTCTTCCACACCCTCTCCGACGAGCGCGGCACCACGATCCTCGTCTCCTCCCACGTCATGGACGAGGCGGAACGCTGCCACCGCCTGCTCCTCATGCGCGAGGGCGAGATCCTCGCCGACGACACCCCCGACGCCCTGCGCGAACGCACCGGCACCGGCACCGTCGAGGAGGCCTTCCTCCACCTCGTCGACAAGGCGAACGCCGCCCGGACCTCCGACGAACCGGCCCGACCCCACGGGCACCGAGAGGCCCAGCTCCCCTGAGCTTCACTGCGGGAGGCCTAGCCCCAAGAGCTACAGGTGCCCCAGAAGCACCAAAAGACCCAGGAGCCCCCAGCCCCACCCACCCCAGACGTCACCGACCCAGGCACCCCCGGAGCCCACGATGAACATCCATCGCACCCTCGCCACCGCCGCCCGTGTCCTGCGCCAGCTCCGCCACGACCCGCGCTCCATCGCGCTGCTCATCCTCGTCCCCTGCGTGATGCTGCTGCTCCTGCGCTACGTCTTCGACGGCAGCCCCCGCACCTTCGACTCCATCGGCGCGTCCCTGCTCGGGATCTTCCCGCTCATCACGATGTTCCTGGTGACCTCCATCGCCACCCTGCGCGAACGCACCTCCGGCACCCTGGAACGCCTCCTCGCCATGCCCCTCGCCAAGGCCGACCTGATCGCGGGCTACGCCCTCGCCTTCGGCACCCTGGCCATCGTCCAGTCCGCCCTCGCCACCGGCCTCGCGCTGTGGGGCCTCGGCCTCGACGTCACCGGCTCCGCCTGGCTGCTGCTCCTGGTCGCCCTCCTGGACGCCCTGCTCGGCACCGCCCTCGGCCTGTTCGTCTCGGCCTTCGCCGCCTCCGAGTTCCAGGCCGTCCAGTTCATGCCAGCGGTGATCTTCCCCCAGCTCCTCCTCTGCGGCCTGTTCACCCCGCGCGACAAGATGCAGCCCGTCCTCGAAGCCCTCTCCGACGCCCTGCCCATGTCGTACGCCGTCGACGGCATGAACGAGGTCCTGCGCCACCCCGACATCACCGGCGCCTTCGTCCGCGACGCCGTCACCGTCGCCGCCTGCGCCGTCCTCGTCCTCGCCCTGGGCGCCGCCACCCTGCGCCGCCGCACGGCCTGACCACGGACCGCGACCGTCCGCCCACCGGACGCCCCGCCGTGACCCGCCCCGCCCGATGCGAGGATGGCCCGAACGACGCACCCCGGGAGAGGCCCTCGCACATGAGCCAGACGCGCAAGCCGAGCCAGACCGTCGCGGTCCTCGGCACCGGAAAGATCGGCGAAGCCCTGCTCAGCGGCATGATCCGCAGTGGCTGGGCGCCCGCGGAACTCCTGGTCACCACCCGCCGCCAGGAGCGCGCCGAGGAGCTCCGCACCCGCTACGGCGTCGAGGCCCTCACCAACGCCGAGGCCGCCAAGCGCGCCGACACCCTGATCCTCGCCTGCAAGCCGCAGGACATGGCCAGGCTGCTCGACGAACTCGCCCCGCACGCCGCCGCCGACCGCCTCGTCATCAGCGCCGCCGCGGGCATCACCACCTCCTTCATCGAGGAGCGCCTGACCACCGGCACGCCCGTCATCCGCGTCATGCCCAACACCCCCGTCCTGGTCGACGAGGGCATGTCCGTCATCTCGGGCGGCACCCACGCCACCGCCGACCACCTCACCCACGCCGAGAACATCTTTGGCGCCGTCGGCAAGACCCTCCGCGTCCCCGAGACCCAGCAGGACGCCTGCACGGCCCTGTCCGGCTCCGGCCCCGCGTACTTCTACTTCCTGGTCGAGGCCATGACCGACGCGGGCATCCTCCTCGGCCTGCCCCGCGACAAGGCCCACGACCTGATCGTCCAGGCCGCGATCGGCGCCGCCGTGATGCTCCGCGACAGCGGCGAGCACCCGGTGAAGCTCCGCGAGGCCGTGACCTCGCCCGCGGGTACCACGATCAACGCCATCCGCGAGCTCGAGAACCACGGGGTGCGCGCCGCGCTCATCGCCGCCTTGGAGGCCGCCCGCGACCGCAGCCGCGAGCTTGCCTCCGGCAGCGGTTGACAGTTGGGCCCTCTCCCGCCGGGGCCGGGGGATGCCACCCCCGGGCCCTCCCGCCATCGGCCTTCGGCCTCGTCCTCAAACGCCGGACGGGCTGGATGTCTCGGCCGCGCTGGGTATCGCGGACGGGGCGGATATCGCGGGCGGGCCGGAGATCCCGGACGGGCCCGATACTCCGGCAATCAGGTTCTCCGTCGTCACCACCTTCGCGAAACCGCCCCCGTGCAGGGACACCGCCGTCGCCCGCGCGATCTCGTCTGCTCCGAGCCGCCAGCCGAAGGGCCCCTCCAGGTCGAAGGTGTGGGTCGCGTCCAGGGCGAACAGCACGTCGTAGCCGAGGTTCCCGCCCATCCGCGCCGTCGTCTCCGCGCACATGTTGGTCTGGATTCCGGTCACCACGAACTGCGAGATCCCCGCCTCCTTGAGCCAGGCGTCCAGATCCGGCGTCCCGTAGAAGGCCGAGTTCACGCTCTTCGTCACCAGGAGCTCCCCACCGGTCCCCTTCCCGCGCCGCTCCTCGACGTACTCCTTGAAGTCGTTGCCCGCGTACCCCGGCCGCAGCGGCGAGTCCGGCTTCGGCGAGTCGTGCCGTACGAACACGACCGGCCGCCCCGTCTCCTGCCAGGCGTCGATCAGCGCGGCGATGTTGTCGTCTGCCTCCGGGTTGTTCCGCTCTCCCCAGTACTCCGCCTCCTCGAAGCCCTGCTGTACGTCCACCACGATCAGCGCTGCGTTCTCTGTGATCTCCATGCCCTCGATGCTGCCGCCCCGGGGCCCGCCGCCCCAGAGGTACAGAAGCCAGCGATCGATGGTTTACTGCCAGCGTGTCCACCGCCGCCGAGTCGTCACCCGCCACCCCGGGGCCTACTACCCCCGTGCCCACGACCCCGGCGCCCCCGCGCCCCCGGCACGGCGCCCCGCAGCGCATCGCCCTGCTCGCCTTTCCCGGCATCCGCGCCTTCGACGTCTCAGTGATCACCGAGGTCTGGGGCACCGACCGCAGTGACCGCGGCGTACCCCCCTTCGACCTCCGCCGCGTCGCCGCCGAAGCCGGGCCCGTCCCCATGCGCGGCGGCCTCAGCCTCGCCCCCGACCGCACCCTCACCTGGCTGACCCGGCTCACCGACCGCGACCTGGTCGTCGTCCCCGGCCTCGACGACCACCTGACGCCCGCACCACCTCCGATCCTCGAAGCCCTGCGCCGCGCCCACGCCCGCGGCATCCCCGTCGCGGCACTCTGCGGCGGCGCCTTCACGCTCGCCCAGGCGGGCCTGCTCGACGGCCGCCGGGCCATCACCCACTGGCGCCTCGTCGACCTCCTGCGCGCCCATCACCCCCTTGTCGATGTCGTGCCCGACGCTCTCTTCATCGAGGACGGCAACATCTGGACCGCCGCGGGCACCGCCGCCGGGATCGACCTGTGCCTGCACCTGGTCCGCAGGGCACACGGCTCCGAGACCGCCGCGACGATCGCCCGCTCGATGGTCACCGCCCCCTTCCGCACCGGCGGCCAGGCGCAGTTCATCGAGCACCCCACCCCCCGCGCCGACCGCGACGCCGACGCCCTGGCCGCTGTCCGCGAGTACGCCCTGCGCCACCTCCACGAGCCGCTCACCGTCGCCGACCTGGCCACCCGGGCGGGCATGTCGGCGCGCTCCTTCGCCCGCCACTTCACCGCGGCGACCGGCACCACCCCCCTGCGCTGGCTCCTCGACCAACGCGTCGCCGCCGCGCAGAAGCTCCTGGAACGCACCGACCTGCCCATGCCCGAGGTCGCCCGCCGCGCGGGCTTCGGCAGCGAGATCACGATGCGGCAGCACTTCGCGTCGCGCCTCGCCACCAGCCCACGCGCCTACCGCGCCTCGTTCACCGTCACCGCCGCGGGCACCTCGGCCGCGGGGGGCAGCAGCCCGATCGCCCGATAGGCGGCATCGACGGTCGGCCGTGCCATCCCCCTGGCCCGCTCCGCCCCGGCCCGCAACACCTCCTCTACGTACGCCGTGTCCGCGACCAGTTCCTTGTGCCGCTCCCGCACGGGCCGCAGCAGCTCCACCACCGCGTCCGCGGTGTCCTTCTTCAACGCCCCGTACGACTCGTACGCACCGCTCAGCTCCTCCGGGTTCCCACCCGTGCAGGAAGCCAGGATCTCCAGCAGGTTCGCGACCCCCGGCCGGGCCTCGCGGTCGTACGCGACCCCGCTGCCGCTGTCCGTGACGGCTCGCATGATCTTCTTCCGCACCACGTCCGGCTCGTCCAGCAGATAGACGATGCCTGCGCCGGACTCGTGGGACTTGCCCATCTTCGACGTCGGGTCCTGCAGGTCCATGACCCGCGCCGCCACCTGCGGCGGCGTCGCCCGCGGCACGACGAAGGCGTGCCCGTACCGCTGGTTGAACCGCACCGCGAGATCCCGTGTCAGCTCGACGTGCTGCGTCTGGTCGTCCCCCACCGGCACCTCATGGGCCCCGTACGCCAGGATGTCCGCCGCCATCAGCACGGGATACGTAAGGAGCGACAGGCGCACGCTCCCGCCCCGGGCCCGCTCGACGGCCGCCTTCTCCTTGTACTGGATCATCCGGCGCATCTCGCCGTCGGTCGCGACGCACTCGAGCAGATACGAGAGCCGCGCGTGCTCGTCCACATGACTCTGTACGAAGACGGTGCACCGCTCGGGGTCGATCCCCGAGGCGAGCAGCAGCGTCGCCGCCTGCCGACTGAGCCTGCGCACCCTGCCGGGATCGTGCTCCACGGTCAGCGCGTGCAGATCCACCACGCAGAACAACGCCTCCGCGCGGTACTGATCCACTTCGGCCCAGCGCCGGACGGCCCCCAGGTAGTTCCCCAGCGTCAGGTGTCCGGTGGGCTTGACCCCACTGAAGATCCGCGTCATGACTGCTCTCCACCTCCAGAACGGGGCCGTCGCCGCGGCGGCCGGGCTCAGGTCCTCCGGAGGGAGATACACGAACGGCCGCCGAGGCGGCGGCCGTTGAGTACACGCGTGAGTACGGCCGCCGTCAGGCGGCCCACCACAGTTGGATGCACGCGTGCGTAGTCACGGCTCCACCGTAGCGCCCCGGGGCCCGGAGTTGACACCCCCAGACCCGGAACGTAGTGTTCTCCGAGTTGCCCGACGTGAGCGCCGACCCCAGGTCGGTCCCCGGGCGGCCATTCCGCAAGAACCATCAAATGATCGACGCGCAGCCTCTTCGTGTTCGCGAAGTGTCCGTCGTCGGCTCGTTTCCATGTGTTTTTGCGAAATGAGGAATCGGCGTTCGAAGGAACGCCCCCGATTAGGTCGGGAGCCGAGATTCCGCTAAAGTCTCACTCGTCGGAACGGCCCAACAGCCGGGAAGGCAGCCCAAGTTGACTGGGAATCAGGCCCGAAAGGATCTGATAGAGTCGACACCGCCGGAAGGCCGAA